>NZ_JAVJTO010000115.1:0-45757 GCF_040220235.1 Coleofasciculus sp. B1-GNL1-01 | reverse complement strand
GACCGTTCGCAAATGCCGAAGCAAAAGCATCCGATTCACTAAAGGCATCTCCACCTTCAATCTTGTTGGCTTCACAAACGTCTGCCAAATAATCTAAATCAGCAATAATCATGGGAACTCCCTGTGTCAATTCAGAACAAATATTTTTGAACTTTTTCAAGTCTAGCTTTTGGATGAGATGCTGAAATTAAAACGCTGCCTTGTCTGAGCTATAACTGGCAGAAGAAGAGGAAGTAGAGCCAAAGAAGGAAGAGCTAGCTCTTGTAAATGTAGACGTGAAGGTGTCGGTAGCGGAGAAGAACTGACCGAAGGCTGATGCCGAAGCAAAAGCATCCGATTCACTAAAGGCATCTCCACCTTCAATCTTGTTGGCTTCACCAACAAATTCCAAGTGTTCTAAATCCGAAATAATCATGAGATGGATCTCCTTAAGTATCTAAGTGATGGTATTTTTACAACCAGCTTTCTGTCTTTTTTTTGGTTGTGAATTTAATAGTAATGTTAATCCCTGGTGAGCGGCTGCCATTTTGGCAGAGTTGTGTAAAGTTTTATGAAGTTTTATCGAGGTAGCTCAGACTGAGACTGATAGCCAGTTACGGCGTATCAGGCAAAGGAAGAGAAGGCAAACAGAGAAAGTAACAGTACTATGGACGAAGGCAACTCCCGAGGATAAGGAGTTGCCTTCAAGAATTAGACAGGTATTGCTTTGACGGGAATGCTAATGATTCAGTTCAAGCTCAGAAAACCTTGGATTTTAGACCGAACCCATTCCATCTGGAGTGAATTGGATAGTAATCCTGGGTTTGCCCCGCTACCTCGTATCTGCGCTTGTTTTTCGCTGACATCCTCTAGATAAGGCAGATCACTAATCTGGCTCAAGGATTTTCCTGAGTATTTACTATTTAACTTGATTCCAGAAGACTGGCGATTTGGGTGACTTGCATGGGTTGCATCGTTCTCCTCTTGAGAAGCTTGCTCGTTTTCTTTGACCAATCGGCGGTAAGTCCGGTATGGCAGGTAATGTACAGGATTGTAACCCGCATAACGAAGAAGCAAATAACAAGCCCAAGAATACTTACCATCAAGGATTGCATCGATGATAGGGTTAAGTTGATCGGGTTCAATCGCTTTGTTACCACTGGTCTTGGAAGAATAAATTGGCTGTGCCATGATGCTTACTATCAGAGTATCTTTTGAGTGCAAAGGCAGGTCTCATTCAGTGAAGCTCTATAAGTTAATGCCATCTTCTTGCAACTGCCGGATCGGGTCGAGCAAGATGTCTGCAATGCGGCGGTGACGGACAATAATTTCAGCCGTACCCGTCTGACCCGCTTTCAACCGGATAGTTTCACCGTTAGCGCTGACCGAGGAGCGATCAAGGGTCACTTCGATTTTATAAACTTCCCCAAGTTGCTCATCTGGCTTGGTATCTGGGGAGATAAAAGTAACTTTGCCCCCGATCACCCCATAATCTTGATAGGGATAAGCATCGAATTTGATTTTCACGGGCATTCCTGTCTTAATCCCACCGGCTTCTTGGTTAGGTAAGCTGGCTGAAAGTACTAGGGGCATCCCTTGGGGAGCAATTTCAGCAATGGTTTGTCCCGATTGGACGACTTCACCAGCATTGGAGACGTGAAGGGATAAGACAACTCCCTCGACGGGAGTCGTGAGGGAGAGTTGTTTTAACTGGGTTTTAGCTTTATTGAGCAGATTGGTTGTCTGATCAATTTTGGCTTGTAGCTGGGTTTTTTGAACCTCAAGTTCCTTAATTTTGTGCTCAACGGTTAGCAGCGCTGTATTCTTTTCGGCTTGCTTCTGGGTTAATTCCGCTTGGAGTTGCTCAGCTTGGGCTAAAGCTTGCTGTTGCTCGGCTTGGAGTCGCTGAGATTCAGCTAAGGTTTGCTGGAGTTCACCTTCGGTTTGGGTAATCGTGCGCTGGCGATCGCGCAAAGCTTGCTCCCGTTGAAACACCACTTCAGCCGCGATCGCACCATCTTCCAGCAAGGGTTCTAACCGTTGGAGTCTAATTTTTTGGGCAGTGGCATCATCCTCCAATTCACTCAGTAGCTGTTGTTGGTTGGCTGCATTCACCTGGTTCTGAGCGATCATTACCTCCTGAGCCTTTGCTTGCGCCTTGGCTTGAGTGATCGCGGCTTCTTGAGCCTTTATTTGAGCTTGGGCAATCGCGGCACGAGTTTGCGTTTCCAGATGAGTTTTTTCAATCAGGGCTTGGATTTGACTCAATTCCGTTTGGTAGGATGCTTGCTCTTGTTCCAGGCGCTTAACTTCAGCCAGAGCAATTTGGTGATCCAGTTCCACTAATACCTGATCGGTTTTAACTATCTCACCTTCTTCAATGTGAATTGCCTCAATTTTCCCCGCAGCAACCGGATGAATTTTATAGACATCGCCTTTAGGGACTAACTGCCCTCTGGCGTAACCGACTTGATCTATTTTTCCGAATGTTGCCCAAGCTACAAACGCCAAGGAAAACATTACTCCACCTAATATCAGGTAACGGGGAAGTGCAGAGGGGGGCTGATCCAGCACAGCCTGTAAGGATGTAGACCAATGATCCTGATGGGCAGAAGCTGTCGGTGAGGTTCCTGAGTCAGAGGTATCTGGGCTATGAGCCGGGGTCTGGGATTTGGCATCTCTTTCCTGGATAGCTACACCCCCCCAGATCCAGGCTGATTCAGTTCCACTGAGATTCTGAATGTCATTGCTGTTTGAGTCAAAAACCGAATCGGGGACAGGGGCAAACGGCTTAGAAAAGCCCAATGAGCGAATTGGTATGATATCTTTCTTCATTGTCAACCACCCTTATAGAGTCTCAGAACTTTTGATTGAGATGTTTCATTAGTCCCAGCCATAAAGGTATAACTTTCTAGCTTTGAACTACTGATCCTTTCTCTGTTTTCAACGTGCCTTTTTACGCAAACAGTCGTTTTTGTAATAAAAATATACAAACTTCATTTTCCTCTTGCCATTTCACCCAAAACAAAGTAAAATGAAAGGCTGTGCATTTAGTTTTAATTAACTTTCCTCTAGCATTTCCCACTTGATCAATTTTGCCAAACGTCGCCCACGCGCCAACTAAGACGTGATGCTTATTCGGCAAAAAAATTGATTGAACGGTTCGATCTAGGCTGCTCCTCTAGAAAAGAGTTGGCTTTACTCAAGTTGCCTAGTCCGAACTGGGAAACACTGGCATTCTGTCACTTTTTATACTAGGTGACTATGAAGTCGAAATGAATTCACCTTTAGGGGGATATATTTTTTGGTCATTTGTCATCTGTTAGGGAACAGGGAACAGGGAATAGGCAATGGGCAATGGGCAATGGGCAATGGGCAATAGGTAAGGTAGAGTTTTGAGTTAACCTCCCCCATCTCCCCCATCTCCCCCAGCTTCCAGACGTTCCAGCGGAACGTCTCTACAAAAGGTATCCACCCACTTACAAATCAAGCTGCTGCTGCGCTAGGTGATAATAAAGTCCTCCTTGGTCGATCAGTTGGTCGTGATTCCCCTGTTCAACCAAAATGCCTTTATCTAAAACCAAAATGCAGTCGGCATGGCGGACTGTGGATAGACGGTGAGCAATAATTAACGTGGTGCGATCGCGGCTAATCCGAGTCAGATTTTGCTGGAAACGCCGTTCCGAATCCGTATCTAGAGAACTGGTGGCTTCATCCAACACCAGAATCCTCGGATCACCCAAAAGCGCCCGGGCGATCGCAATCCGTTGGCGTTGTCCTCCCGACAGACTCGCCCCCCGTTCTCCCACTTGGGTATGGTATCCCAAGGGCATATCCTCAATAAACGCATGGGCTTCGGCGAGTTTCGCCACCTCCACCACTTGATCTAAGGTCACATCCTCGGCATAAAGGGTGATGTTTTCCATAATCGTTCCCGAAAACAAGAAACACTCTTGGGGAACCACCCCTAGCTGCGCCCGTAACGACTGGGGCGACGCATGGCGTAAATCATGCCCATCCAACCAAATTCTCCCACTGGTGGGATGATAAAGTCCTTGTAGGAGATTGACTAGCGTCGTCTTTCCCGAACCACTGCGACCCACAAGCGCCACAGTTTGCCCCGATTCTACCTCAAAGGAAATATTCTGTAAGGTATTACGTTCTTGCTGGTCGGAATAACGGAACGTCACATTATCAAACTTAATCTCTCCCTGTAGTCGGGGAAGCACTAATAAGGGATGTTGGGGACTTTCTTCCGGTTCCGCCTCAAAGACATCATTCAGGCGTTCCACGGATACGGTGACTTCTTGCAACTCATCCCAAAGTCCCACTAATGCCAAAACTGGACTGATTACATTCCCAATCAGCATATTAAATGCTACAAACTGACCAATGGTGAGTTGGTCTTGGATCACCAAGGTTGCACCATACCACAGTAATGCCGTATTTCCCAAGGTTTGAAATAAACCCCCGGTGGATTGCAACCCATTCGCCAGTTTCTGACCGCGAAATCGAGCATTCAGCATCTTGGTCAGGCGGTCTTCCCAGCGCCAACGTAACTCCCGTTCGGCGGCGTTGGCTTTCACTGTTGCTACGCCGTTCATCATTTCCACCAGTGACGAGTTTTGTCCGGCGTCTTCCTTAAAGATTTCGCGCGACACCCGGCGCAGGAAGGGACTGGCGAATAGGGTTAATAGGGCAATGGGCGGAATAATTGCTAGGACGACTAAGGTTAACTTCCAGTTGTAATACGCCATCAACCCGATATAAACCACCGCCATCAGCGCATCTAACCAAGCGGTAATCGCTTTGCGGGTGAGGAAACGCTGCAACTTCTGGTTTTCCTGCACACGGGTGATAATATCCCCGACATGGCGGGATTCAAAGAAGGAGAGGGGTAAGGTTAGGGTATGGCTAATAAAGCCACCAATCAGGGTTAGATCAATACGATTGCCAAAATAATCTAAAAGATACTGTCGGGTGGCTCTAATACCGATACGCCAAATGCCAAATAAGAGTAAACCAATGGCAAAAACATGCAGCGTGATAAAGCTTTTGTGGATTACCACCCGGTCGAGAATAATTTGGGTAAATAGGGGTGTAATGAGTCCAAAAAGCTGGATTAATAGAGAGGCTAAGATAATTTGCCCAATCAGCATCCGGTAGGGGGACAGGGCGCTGATAAATTTACCGAAGGAGATTTTTTGACTTTCCACCTCTTTGAGGCGTTCGGTTGGTTCGATGAGTAACGCATAACCCGTCCAACCTTCAATAAACGCTTGGCGAGAGAGTTGGCGCTTTCCCACCGCCGGATCAGCCACCAGCATGCGATCGCCTTTACACCAGTAAACGACAACATAGTGATTTCCGCCCCAGTGAGCAATCCAGGGCTGTTTGATTTCCGCTAAACGACTCAAAGACGCCCGTACGGGTCGGGCTTGAAATCCCAGATTATCAGCAGCTTTGGCTAAAGCGGATAGAGATGCACCCGTCCGCCCGACACCCGCCAGATTCCGCAGGGAGGTGAGGCTAAATCGCTTCCCCCAATAGCGTCCCACCATCGCCAGACAAGCCGCGCCGCAATCGGAACTACTCTGCTGTTGGATAAAGGGATACCCGCGCCAAAATGCCCGCCGTATCCGACGTTTGGGTTTGGGAAAGGTGATGGATTCGGATTCTGATTGGTCTTGGGGTTCGGATTTAGGGGATTTAGTCGGCGTAACCTTGCGGGTTTTCTGGACGGGTAATACCGCCTTTTTCTTGGCGGCGGGTGGGATATGTCCGTTTTCAGATTTTTCTGCATCCTCGGTGTCTGGAGAGAGGATGGGGGCGATAGATTGAGCGGTTTGCCAATGATCGGTACTGAGTCGATAGACCGATAAATCCGTCTGGGCTATCCAATCCTCTGGGATGGTTTGGGGATATCCCCAACTGTCGCCAATATCTGGGGGTGAACTGTCATCCCCTTGACTAGCAATGTCACCGTGACGCAACCAGAAACGACCTGCGTCGGGTGGGGTGGATTGGATGAGGGGTTCTCCGGCCCGAATCTGTTCGGTATCTAAATAAGGAAGGAGTTGCTGGAGATCCTGGCTGGGAATGTCTGCTAACTCGGTATTGGTTTTGAGAAAGAGGAGGCGTTGGCGGTAACTAATGGTTGAGGTGAGGGAGTCTTGCAGCAGAGGCAGCCGCTCAACCCATTGCAGCAGTTGGGTTTTAGCCATCCGCGCCACGAGACCAGAACTAACCGCCCGGACTTGATAGGGTAAAGTGCGATCGCCAACTAGAGTATCCGCGCCAAAACTCTCACCGGATTCGAGTACCCCCGCCGATACATAACGTTTTTGGCTGGGATTGTAACCCAGTAGCCGCACCCGACCTTGACATACTAAATAAAGGTCATTCGGGTTCAGTTGAGACTGAGCCGAATTCTGGGATTGGCTGGAGGCGCGATCGCTCAATAGGTCATCACCGAGTTCAAATTCATACCATTCTAAACCTTGACAAAACTCCGATACCAAATCAGCATCAACGTCCCATTGGTTCAGGAACGAGTGGATCACAGCCAAGTTCTGAGTCTCAGTTGGTGATGCCTGATCGTGCAATTGCCCCCGATTTTTGAGTGTCTGATTCATTCCTAACTCCTCAGCCTGGGCATGTTCAAAAGCATCAGCCGCCACTCTACCAAATTAGGTAATGCTTTTCGAGTACCTTTAGGTCGTTGACAAAAAACAGGTTTTATTTTATACATATAAGCCATCTCTTCGGGTGTCGGGGTCAGGTGGAGTTTGTATAGCGCTACGCCCTAGGGAATAGGGAATAGGCAATAGGCAATAGTGAAGAAAAAAGCTTACCTGACAAGGGATTGAGCGATTTTAAGTTTTCTTAATTTGTCCTAACCTTAGTAAATAGTGCTATACAGCGGTACTAGGGCGGGTTAGAACATTCGTTACTGTTCCCTGTTCTGAAATTAACTGATATCCTATCGTGTCCCCGTAGTGCTATCGATGAGGATCTACTGAGGATTTGCTGCACAAGCCGGAAACCCTTAGCCATCAAGGGTTAGAAGGCTATTAAAGCTGAAGAAAGTGCAAGGTTTTGGCTCCAAGGAAGTTCTACATCAAGAGCATTTTGGGAAGATGCGATGCAGAATCTGCCGAAGACGGGGCAATAAAACTGTTGCCTGTTGCCTGTTGCCTGTTCCCTCTCCCCACCACAACACTTATTCAGCAGCCCCTACCTATAATCGAAGATTATGATTTTGAGTTCATGCGCCGTGATATTCTAAGACTTTGCCACCTGATCCCCAGAGTACGGCAAGTTTTTGATATTCCATAAGCCTTGACAAAAACGGCATGTTCTCATCTGACTTTCCCCAAGAAAATGGACAATCTGGTCACAGTAGTAGTAATGTAACGCTCACCGATGAGGCGGGGCGATCGCTAAATTGTTCAATCGAGCATTCTCTGAATGTGGAAGGAATCGACTATTTACTCCTCCTCCCTATCGATTCCCCCGTCGAAATTGTCGCCTGGGATGAGGATGATCAGGCTGACGATCTTGCGGATGCTACCCTCGTAGAAGACGAGACAGAAATCGATGAAATCTTTTCCGATGCTCAAGCCGTTCTCGCCGAACAAAATCTCATCCTGAAACGCACCGCATTTACGCTAACCGTCGCGGGTGAACTTCCGCCCGTGGATGAGGAGGAGATTCTCAGTATTGAACTCGCCGAAGAAGATGTGGAACTCGAACCCGAACAATTGCAACTGTTGGCGAATTTTTACCATGAAGAACAAGAGTATGGAATTTACACCCCCCTCGATCCCCTACTCTTTTTCGCTAAACGCAACTCCAAAGGTCAATTAGAACTCTTATCGCCCGAAGAATTTCAAAAAGTCCAACCCATGCTAGAAGAGTTATTATTTGAAGACTTAGATTAAAAATGACGAATGGCGTAGCTTGCTTCTCGCGCAAGCGAGTATGACAAATGACGAATGACAAATAACAAATGACAAATGACAAATAAAACAATTCAACAATTCTCTAAATGGTCTTATTATCTTGCCTTACTCCCGGTAACCATGGTAATCGGTTTATGGCAGGGATGGGCATGGTGGAGTTGGGTACAGTCTCCCCCTGTCGATCAATCCTTAGACGCATCAACCAATACCTTACAAATCCAGATTCCCACCGGAACAGCCGCCCAACAAATCGGTTTTGATTTAGAAGAAGCGGGTTTAATTCGTTCAGCCAATGCCTGGAGACTCTGGGGGTATTGGTTAAAACTGCAAGATCCCGACGGTGGATTTAAAGCTGGAACCTATAAACTATCCCCCAGTCAACCCTTACCCGACGTTGCCCAAAAAATTTGGACGGGTGAAGTGATGCAACTCTCCTTCACGATTCCCGAAGGGTGGTCCCTCCAGCAGATGGCAACCTATTTTGAATCCCTGGGATATTTTAAAGCCCAAGACTTTCTGGCGGCGGCGAGTCAGATTCCTGACGATCAGTTTCCCTGGTTACCCAGTAACTTACCGCACCTAGAGGGCTACCTATATCCTGACACCTATCAACTGCCGAGCGATCGCGTCACCCCCCAACAAATTATTAACCAAATGCTCAATCAATTTGAGCAGGTGGCTTTACCCGTATATCAACAGGAACAAGAACAAACTCAACTCAGTTTACATGAGTGGGTAACCTTAGCCAGTATCGTAGAAAAAGAGGCAGTGGTTGCCGATGAACGCCCCCTGATTGCCGGGGTATTTACTGCCCGTCTCCGCCGAGGGATGAAACTAGAATCTGATCCGACGGTTGAATATGGATTAGGCTTTCGTCAAACAGCAGATCAACCCCTAACTTACGCCCAAGTGGGAACACCGTCGCCTTATAACACCTATCTCAATCAAGGATTACCACCTACCCCGATTGGCAGTCCCCGATTAGACAGTTTAAAAGCCACACTCAATCCCGAACAAACCGACTATCTCTTTTTTGTCGCCCGCTATGATGGCACTCACTTATTTAGTAAAACATTAGAAGCCCATGAAGCGGCAAGAGACGCCATTCGTAAACAACGGGAAGCGCAGCAAATTCAACAACCTTAAGAATGAAGCTTATTGGGTAAATTTTTGAACCCGTTTAAACGGGTTTGAGCTTTAAGCCAGAACTTTAGTTCTAGGCTGCGATCGCGAAGACTGCTACGCTAGATGAAGCAGGAACGCTGCTACAACCATTCGGTGGGAATAAAGTTATTGGCTGAGGACAAATCACGGCTTATGTCTTGGGTATCAAACTTAGAAAAGATGGCGTGGGTATCAAATTTAGAACCCGACTTAGTTCTGGGAGGTCCAATCTTGAGTTTGACTCGAGATATCCTGCAACACTATCAACTTAAAGGATTAGTACTGGATGTGGATGAAACCTTGGTTCCCCTGAAAGCCTCCCAAGCTTCAGAAGAACTCAGGGCGTGGGTGGAAGACATTAGACCCATCGCCTCCCTGTGGCTGGTGAGTAATAATCTGAGTGAGACACGGATTGGTGGGATTGCCAACTCCCTGAATCTGCCTTATCTACACGGTGCGGGTAAACCATCCCGACGCAAATTAAAACAAGCCGCCGCCGCTATGAATTTGCCCGTAGAACAAGTAGCCATGGTAGGCGATCGCTTATTTACAGATGTCTTAGCCGGAAACCGACTCGGCATGTTTACCATTCTCGTCGAACCCATGATAGACCCCACTCAAACTGCCTATTCTTCTCCCATTCGCGATTTTGAAGTCTGGGTCACTCAAATTCTTGGCGTATCATTGCCCAGTAAGCAACATAACTTTACAAAAAAAGATAAATCAAGACAAACTGAAATATAAAGAAAAGATTATGAAAAAGCAGGCAGTCAGAAAATCATGAGATTCTGATAATAGTTCAAATGGGGTCAGCCATTATAAAGACCCTAACCATAATAAAAACACCTGTTATAATTCCATAGCGAGCGCTATATCCCTTAGTTGAGGACGTAGCGCTCTATTGTGTTGAGAGGGGAAGCAGAGGGAGCTGGGGAAGCAGAGGGAGCTGGGGGAGCTGGGGGAGCTGGGGGAGCTGGGGGAGCTGGGGGAGCTGGGGGAGCTGGGGGAGCTGGGGGAGCTGGGGGAGCTGGGGAATTGTAGGGGCGGGTTTTACCACTAACGTTGGGTTGTCACCTTGATATCACTAAACCCGCCCCGATTAGAGTGCAAGTCATCTTCAACAAATGACGAATGACGAATGACGAATGACGAATGACAAATGACAAATGACAAATGACAAATGACAAATGACCGAAACAATTGTTGTCAAAGTGGGTACATCCAGTCTGACTCATCCAGAAACGGGTCAGCTAGCGCTGTCAACGATTGCGATGCTAGTGGAAACGCTGACTAGGTTGCGTTCCTCTGGGTATGGTGTAGTCTTAGTCACCTCTGGTGCAGTGGGAGTTGGGTGTGGACGATTGGGATTAAAGACTCGTCCTCAAACCCTCGCACTCAAGCAAGCTGTCGCGGCTGTGGGTCAGGGACGGTTAATGCGAGTCTATGATGATTTATTTTCCAGTCTTCAGCAAGCGATCGCGCAAATTTTGTTAAGCCGCCAAGACTTGGTACAGCGCAGTTGCTATGTTAATGCTTACGCGACATTTCGAGAACTATTGCAGCTTGGTGTCATTCCCGTAGTGAATGAAAATGATACCGTCGCTGTCGAGGAACTCAAATTTGGCGATAACGATACCCTCTCGGCTATGGTGGCGAGTTTAATCGAAGCCGATTGGTTATTCTTATTAACCGATGTTGATCGACTCTATTCGGCTGATCCGCGTCAAGTCCCTGATGCTGAACCGATTACCCTGGTGAACAGCATGGAAGAGTTAGCCGAACTTCAGATACAAACTGGGAAAGCAGGTTCTCAGTGGGGAACAGGAGGAATGGTAACCAAAATTACCGCCGCCAGAATTGCCACAAGTGCGGGAGTGAGAACCGTGATTACCCAAGGGCGACACCCCGAAGCGATCGAAAAAATCTTACAGGGAGAACCATTAGGAACGCAATTTGCCCCCCAACCACGAACCGAAAACGCCCGTAAGCGTTGGATTGCTCACAGTTTAGTTCCGGCGGGTAAGTTGTATTTAGATCAGGGTGCAGTCAGGGCAATTTGTCAAGGGGGTAAGTCTCTATTAGCCGCCGGAATTACCGCAATTGAGGGGAATTTTAACGCCTCGGATGCGGTACAACTCTGTGATAGTCATGGCGTAGAAATGGCTAGAGGATTGGTCAACTACAGCAGTCTGGAATTACAGAAAATTCGGGGACATAAATCAGCCGACATTCCCGAAATTTTGGGCTATGGTGGGGCGGAAACAGTTGTGCATCGAGATAACCTGGTTTTGAGTAATGTCTGAGATCACCGATCATAAAATGAGTTCAATGCTCACCCCACTAATCACCCTTTTATACCTGTTGAATTGGGAAAAATAATTATGAACCAACTATTAAACACTCAATTAATAGTTGCCTTTGCTGGAGCATCACTCTCTTTTCTGGCTGGAGTGGAGCAGTTATCCTAAAAGAGTAGTGGTTTCTATATTTAAACTATGAGTGTTATCATCTCTGACGAAACCCTTCGCGCCTGTCAAATGGAAGCTGCCGAATTTAAACAAGAAATTGCACTACTGCTATTTCAAGCAGGTCGGCTAACGATTGGTCACGCCAGTCACTTAGCCCAGATGTCAGATGGTGCCTTCCGGGAATTGCTCAAACAGCGTCAAATACCACTCTATCACTACAATGTTGAAGACTTCGAGCTAGATCTCAAAAACCTCCGGGAATTGGGTCGGCTGTGATAGTTATTAGTGATACTTCCGTCTTTACAAACCTGGCGGCGATCGGACATCTTCACTTGCTTCAACAGCTTTATGATTGCATTTTCATTCCAACAGCAGTTTACCAAGAATTAACGGTCGAGCCGCCTGTTCCTGGAACAGTGGAAGTACAGACTCTTCCATGGATTGAGGTTCGATCGGTTCGCGATCGCGCAATGGTTGAGCAATTGCAAAATACAGTGCAACTCGATCCAGGTGAATCTGAAGCGATCGCTTTAGCACTGGAAATCAATGCTGACTTGTTACTCATTGATGAGCGTCGTGGTAGAACAGCAGCGAACCGTCTAGGTATCAGAATTACTGGCTTACTAGGGATATTAGTGGAAGCCAAACAGCGATCGTTGATTCCTGCAGTTCAACCTTTAATGGATGAACTCATTGCTACATACCAGTTTAGAGTTTCTCCAGCTCTGTATAACCAAATTTTGGCAATAGTGGGAGAATTCTGAGAGATCTATTCTGATAGATTTGGTTACGTCTGAGATAGCTAAAGAGGGATAATTTGTTATTATATGAACAGAGGATACTTAATCCGGCTTTGAAACCGTCGCCTTATTAGTTTTACTTTCATTCATAAATTTTTGGCAAGTAAGGGTATTGTCTTTTAAGGCAGATTGTGTTTTATAGTCTCTAACCTCTTTGGTGAACCAGTTACTATCATTAGATAAAATGTTCCAAATTCCCAGAATCATAATACATAGTATCGCCAGAGAAAAATATCGTAAAGCAGCTCGATATAGATCAAGCATGAAATCCGTCACACGCCCATTGTAATTTTGCGACATAAGCCTATCATTACATAGCATCCTATTAGCTGATTCTGATTCCGCAAAAATATAGCTATAATCAACTGTTTGACTCCTATCAACTCCCAAATATACAGTAAGTAAAAATATAGTGACAAATAGCAAAATAAGAGGAATAATTGCCCAAATGCCGACATATTTTGCCGATGCAATGCTAGTGACGCTAGAAATTAAACCAAGTAATATAGAAGTTAAGGTCAACAAAGTACGCGCTTTGGTATCTACCCTATCTCTACGATCTTTTATTTCATCATTTTTATTTTTGAGAAAATTAATTTTATCGTCAGTGACTTGCAATTTTTCAGGAATCGTATCAACCTTTATCTCAGGCTCATATTGTCTATGCTGAACTTCTGATAAAGTACATTCGACTATAGCGCAGCGCATCAATATCCATGTAATGTAAGCAGAGAAATTCATATCTAAATTATAGAGAAGGGCTTTGCATTGAGTTTAACAATATACTCCCAATATCTGTTACGCCTTCCAAGTCCAGCCAAGCCCACTGACCATTTGGATTTATTTCAAAAAATAACCATTCATAATCTGTATTAATTGCCATATCAATAGCTGCAAATCTTAGTTGATAAGAACGGCAAATATCTAAGAGATTTATTTTTAATGAATAGGGTAATTTTATGGATTCATATCTCACGTATTGCATATTGTTTCTGCGGATATCAATAGTTTGCAATTTATCTCGTTCAGAGGCGTAAATTGCAGTAGCAATTACTTCTTTGTCTATAACATTGACTCTAACATCGCATATTTTTTTTACCTTCTCCTGAAATAGAGTGGGACATAGACACAAAATATCACGATTTTCTTTTAGTTTATCCAGCGTAAATTCATTCGTAAAAATTACTGTATCTTCTTGAGGATTATCTCTTTCAATATATCCATGGGAAATTGGCTTAATTACTATTTTCCCATTGCATTCTGTCCAAAACTGGATAACTTCTTCAAAAGATTGAGTAACTAAGGTTCGTGGAATCGTAAGCTCGAACTTTTTGGCACGACTCAGTTGTTCTAGCTTGGATGATGCTGAAGCATTGTTCCTTGGATGATTAATCCAATAATGAGTAGGAATATGAGATAAAAAACCTTCAATTGCTGCACTCCACTCACTAAGGGCATGTGCTTGTTCGCCTTTCTCAAACTTTTTACCTTCTGGTAATCTCAGGGGTTGTGGTCTCCTGTACCATACTGAATTAACCTTATCTGGTGTCAACGTTTGATTGTCTATAGAAAGTAAAAGGTAATTAAATTTATAGAGTAACTCCGTTTTTTCAATCAAGTGATCAGTATTTAATCTGATGTAATCCAATCCTTCGTGTTCTAATCTAGAACAAACATAATCTGATGTTACATCTAAGGAATTCGAGAGAACTATTATCATCTAACTTTTTTATTGCGGAATTATGACGAATTGTATAGGTGAGTCATCAGAATCAGAATTACCTCGTACTGTTGTAAAAGTCTGAGTGTTCCGATTCCAGGGATCTTGGTCAACTCCCTCACGAGAATCTGTTCTAGTTTGAGTACCAAGCAATATATCTGTAGGTTTAGAACTTACCTTTTTCTGAGATATTGTTTCTTGATACAGAGAGATGAAACTACATTTCATGGCTTTGCTTACTTGAGATGTTCTACTAAAGAAGAAATTACATGCATTATTATAGCTAACGTGATCTAACAACGACTTAAGTCGAATGGTACTGAATTAAGGCTGGTTGGCATTGTCCATCCTACGGTATATCAAAGGTTTCGGTGCTCCAAAAATGCTTATTTTACTGCCATGGGGCTTAAGTCAAACTGCCCCACAATGAACCTTAGCGTTGTAGTTTGGGCTAGTTGACTTCTAAATTTTGCTCTCGTCGTAACTCGTTGACCTATCATCAAGCATAATCGCACCCTCCCCCCCACAACTAGCGACGCCAATAAAGTAAAATTTTCGTTACATCCTGCATCTGCCACCCGGTTTACCCATGCTTTGTGACTACCTAGTACAAATCCTCACCGCCCGCGTCTACGATGTTGCCCAAGAAACCCCGCTAGAATACGCCCCCAACCTATCCGCCCGCTTGAATAACCAACTCCTACTCAAACGGGAGGATATGCAATCCGTCTTTTCCTTCAAACTGCGCGGGGCGTATAACAAAATGGCACAACTCCCCCCCGATATGCTGGCACAGGGCGTAATTGCCGCATCTGCCGGAAACCATGCCCAAGGCGTCGCCCTAGCTGCGCGTCAGCTAGGCACCCAAGCGATTATCGTTATGCCCGTAACCACGCCCCAAGTTAAGGTAAATGCGGTTAAAGCCCGTGGCGGAGAGGTGGTTTTGCAGGGAGAAACCTACGATGAAGCCTACGCCTTTGCCCGGAAACTGGAAGCCGAAAAAGGGTTAACCTTTATTCATCCCTTTGATGATCCGGATGTGATTGCCGGACAAGGTACGATTGGCATGGAAATTCTCCGCCAATATCAGCAACCTATCCATGCTATTTTTGTGGCAATTGGTGGCGGTGGATTAATCTCTGGGATTGCCGCGTATGTAAAACGGTTGTATCCCCACATTAAGATAATTGGCGTTGAACCCGTGGATGCGGATGCTATGTATCAATCCCTAAAAGCTGGGAAACGGGTGCGATTACCCCAGGTGGGCTTATTTGCTGATGGGGTGGCAGTGCGAGAAGTGGGGGAAGAAACCTTTCGCCTGTGTCAACAATATGTGGATGAGATTATTCTGGTGGATACTGATGCCACCTGTGCCGCGATTAAAGATGTTTTCGAGGATACACGTTCTATTTTAGAACCCGCTGGGGCATTAGCGATCGCAGCCGCTAAAACTTATGTTGAACGCGAGCAAATTCAGGGACAAACCTTAGTTGCCGTTGCCTGCGGTGCTAATATGAACTTTGACCGTCTCCGCTTTGTGGCAGAACGGGCAGAGTTTGGTGAACGTCGCGAAGCTATTTTTGCTGTGACAATTCCCGAAAAACCGGGGAGTTTGCGTCAGTTTTGTGAATGCTTGGGTAAACGGAATCTAACTGAGTTTAATTATCGCATTTCTGCTGAAAACGAGGCACATATTTTTGTCGGTGTTCAAATTGCCAACCGCAGTGACGCCGCCAAGATGATAGAAGCGTTTGAAGGGTGTGGATTCAAAACCTTAGATTTAACCGATGATGAACTGACAAAAATGCACCTACGGCACATGGTAGGCGGACATTCTTCCTTAGCGGATAATGAATTACTTTATCGCTTTGAGTTTCCTGAACGTCCGGGTGCTTTAATGAAGTTTGTTGGTTCCATGAGTCCTAATTGGAATATTAGCTTATTTCACTACCGGAATAATGGGGCAGATTATGGGCGCATTGTCGTGGGAATGCAGGTTCCGCCGCACGAGATGGAGGAATGGCAAGGGTTTCTGGATACTTTGGGTTATCGCTATTGGGATGAAAACCAGAATCCGGCGTATAAACTGTTTTTGGGATAGTTATGACTAGAGATGTTGGGTTTCGGCGCGTCAACCCAACCTATCGGGATAGGCGATTCTACTAAGGGGTTAAGAGGGGTGAATATTAAAGCCGATGACACCATAAAGAAGAAGTTATACTAAAAGAGCAGTGGTTTCTATATTTCAACTATCTATGAGTGTGATTATCTCTGACGAAACCCTTCGCGCCTGTCAAATGGAAGCTGCCGAATTTAAACAAGAAATAGCACTATTGCTATTTCAAGCGGGTCGGCTAACGATTGGTCACGCCAGTCACTTAGCCCAGATGTCAGATGGTGCCTTCCGGGAATTGCTAAAACAGCGCCAAATACCCCTCTATAACTACGATGTTGAAGACTTTGAGATAGATCTAAAAAACCTGCGGGAATTGGGGCGGCTGTGATAGTCATTAGTGATACTTCCGTCTTAACAAACCTGGCGGCGATCGGACATCTTCACTTGCTTAAACAGCTTTATGATTGTATTTTCATTCCACTAGCCGTCTACCAAGAATTAATGGTCGATCCGCCTGTTCCTGGAACGGTTGAAATACAGACTCTTCAATGGATTGAGGTTCGATCTGTTCGCGATCGCGCAATGGTTGAGCAATTGCAAATTACAGTGCAACTCGATCCAGGCGAATCTGAAGCGATTGCTTTAGCCCTGGAAATCAATGCTGACTTGTTACTCATTGATGAGCGTCGTGGTAGAACAGCAGCGAACCGTCTAGGTATCCGGATTACTGGCTTACTGGGTGTATTGGTGGAAGCCAAACAGCGATCGTTTATTCCTGCGGTTCAACCTTTAATGGATGAACTCATTGCTACATACCAGTTTAAAGTGTCTCCAGTTCTGTATAACCAAATTTTGGCAATAGTAGGAGAATTATAAGCCCTAAAAACTTTCCTGGGAATGCAGGTTCCACCCCATTAGATGGAGGAATTGCAAGGGTTTTTGGATACTCTGGGTTATCGCTATTGGGATGAAAACCAGAATCCGGCATATAAACTGTTTTTGGGATAGTTACAGCAGATTGGCTGGTTGATGAGGTACAGTCTTCTTCCGCAAGATCCCCGACTTCTTCAAGAAGTCGGGGATCTGTCTGTGTACTGATTACCATAAGGAAAACAAAAACCATTAATTGGGCATAACATCATCGAGTTTTAGTTGTAAATTTGGCAAGAGGTAAGATGTAATTGTATCTCCCAAGCGATATTTTTGCTGCTGATACGTCCCCTGAATGAGTTGGCATACTGTAAAAGTGGGTTGTTTTGGGTTGCCAATGAATTGCCAACCGCCTAATCCCCGAAAGTCTACAATCCAGAATTCGGGAATGCCTATAACTGCATACTCTTCTACTTTTCTGGCATAGTCATCTTGCCAGTTGGTGCTAACAACTTCAGCAAGGAGTTTGATGGTTTTGGCATTACAAATAATTGGCTCTTTTTGCCAAAGTGGTTCGTTGCTGAGTTCGGCTTTGTCTAAAACAATGACATCAGGGCGTAGTGCTGTCGCTTCAGCCGCTAGGGGTTTAATTAAACAACTTTTGGGAATTAGCCAGTTTAACTGATTACCAATAATTTCGGCATAGATTCGACCCGCAATAGTCCCAGCAACTTCTTCATGAGAACCTGTTGGTTCCATGTCTCGTAGTTCTTCATCAATAAGTTCGTACCTGGGATTATCTCCGTATTCTGCTATAAATTGATCGAACGTTAGAAGTTTAGATGGGGTGTAAGTCATGGCGTTTTTCTCTCTTAGGCAGTTTTATTGTTTATTCTAGCTTGTAGAACGGGAAGCCTTATCTCTATGATTGTCTCATATCCAATCCACCTTTTTTATTCACATCTTATACCAGTGGCAACAATCAGCCAAGGATTCAAATCCCTGGCTCAAAGCTCAAGTCAGCTAAAGCTGACTGGATAAGAATTTTAGTCCATTTTAATGGACTTTAGCTTTTAGCCCGGAGTTTGAACTCCGGGCTCCGGGCGGATGTCTAGATCCTCTAGATTATCGCTTCTCTAAAATGGCTCGCATATTTGGGATAGCGGCTTCAATCATTTCCGGTTTCACAGATGTCTGTTGCCAAGTTTCTCGCTGCTCAAGCTGCTGTGACCATGTTTTTATGGATGGGTAATTGTCTAGAGATAAACCGAATTGAGGTAAGGAGGGAACCAATGTTCCAGCTACAATATCCGCTAGGGTAATTTGATTGTTTACAAAGTAAGTCTGTCCCGCTAAAAGATTTTCATAAAATTTGATGATCGTCGTTATGCGTTGCCGAGCCTTGTCAATTTGATCAGGATTGACTTCTAGTCCAACTAATTGTTTCGTTAACGGAATCATCAGCGGCTGAAGTTCATTAACTGCTATCATTTCTACCATGCGAACCGTTGCGATCGCGTCAATTTCATTAGGCATCAATGATGGCGTTGGATACTTCGCCTCTAAATATAGCAATCCTAAATAGGATGCAACAAGCGAAATGCTCGAAACCCAGGTATAGCAAGGGTTTCATTTTTGAAAATTGCCACGACCTAAATAGGATTGCTATAGTCCAAAATTGCTAACGACTCAACGATCCGAAATCCGTTATCGATGACGACAGGAATTCGCTGAAGCGGGTTAATGGCGGTGAAATCATCACTTAGGTGATCTCCATCTAAATTCACCAAAATTGGCTCAAATAGAATTTGTTTTTCTAGCAATGTCACCCAGACTCGGCGAGCATTAGCAGAAATTGGATTATAGTAGAACTTTAGCATTAGAGGGAATGGTTTTAATTGTCAAAAATTATACCTTATAAGTTAAGTTGCTGTAGTTCCTCTGACTCAAGCATCTATGTTTCCAGCTTCATACAAGGTGGGCTAATCCTTGGCAGTCCCCAGAATGATGGTGCGTTGAGGTAATCATTGATACCGAAAACGATTTGACTGAAATGGCTAGAAAAAGGGTGCTATCAGTTTTTTCATAGTGAGAAGCTAGATCGGCTTCACCGGATGAAGATGAACGCGATCGCCCTTTTCTTATGGTAGGTTGGGTTGAGGTTGCCTAAACCAACACATCTAGTTATAGTGTTAGAGCTACGTCTGATTGACTACTGAATACATATTTATAGTATTGTGTCAACTATGTTTTACATTGACTGATACTATAAGTTATCGCTATGGGGATCAAAAGCAACATCTGGCATAAACGCTATTTTGGTGCTAATGGGATGAGCCGCGAAGCGATAGCGTAGTCATTGGCTGACAAACATCTGATCCACTAATTTCAGATTTATTTGAACAACTAAGGTCATAAAAGGTTACAATCAAACTTGTGTAATTCAAGCCTATATTTACCCGGTTTACCTGGCATATTGTGTGTGGTAGGTCGTTGATTAAATGTAGGTTTTTCAATTAAATTAGAAGTTTCGTGCAATCAAACACAGTTCTCAAGGCGGCAACAATTACAGCCCCATCCACAAAAAAAGAAGAGTTACCCTTTACTCTCCAAGACTTGAAAACGGCAATTCCCGCCTATTGTTTTGAACCCTCTGTCTGGAAGTCTCTCAGTTATTTCTTTCTAGATATTGGTATCATCGCAGGATTTTATGCCATCGCCTATAAGCTTGATTCTTGGTTATTTTTCCCCATCTTTTGGGTACTGCAAGGAACCATGTTTTGGGCGTTGTTTGTGGTGGGTCATGACTGTGGTCATGGCTCTTTCTCTAAGATTAAATGGCTGAATAATCTGATTGGACATCTGTGTCATATTCCCATCCTGGTTCCCTTCCACGGGTGGCGCATCAGTCACAGAACTCACCATGCCAATACGGGTAGCCTGGAAACCGATGAAAGTTGGTATCCGGTATCTCAGACTAAGTATAAGCAGATGCCGTGGTATGAAAAGCTATTCCGCTATAATTTACCATTGCTAGCTTATCCCCTCTATCTATTTAAGCGATCGCCTGATCGCGAAGGTTCCCATTTTACGCCCAATAGTCCGTTATTCCGCCCCTCGGAAAAATGGGATATTGTCACCAGTTCGGTTCTCTGGGTGCTAATGATTGCCTTTTTAGGGGGACTGACGTTTCAGTTCGGTTGGCTATTTCTGGTGAAATACTACCTGGTTCCTTATGTTGTGTTTGTCATCTGGCTAGATTTGGTCACGTTCATGCATCATACCGAACCGGATATTCCCTGGTATCGGGGAGATGATTGGTATTTCCTGAAAGGGGCATTATCAACGATTGATCGGGATTACGGCTTTATTAATCCCATTCATCATCATATCGGGACTCATGTGGCGCATCATATTTTCTTGAATATGCCCCACTATCACTTGAAGACAGCAACTGAAGCAATTAAGCCCGTGTTAGGCGAGTATTATCGCTGCTCAAATGAGTCAATTTGGAAGAGTTTTATTCGTTCTTACTGGGCTTGCCATTTTGTCGCTGATCACGGATCTCCGGTTTACTATGAACCTGCCAAAATTCGCGCTAAAAGTAAAGCCTAGAACGCGGATTGATACCAGAGAATTGATGATACCAAATCCGCCGTTGAAACCCCATTTTTGCTTTTGTCTTGGCGACTGGAAGTCGCAGCTACATAAACAAAGTCCGCCTGCGCGGACTAGATTATAAAGGGGGTGGCTAACCGGGATTTGGTATTAGGCTGCAACTTGGTATTACTATGTTTGACTAGCCTCTTTTAAACCGTAGAGACGTTGCATGCAACGTCTCTACAATCTATGGGGAAATAAAATCAGTTTTGCCGTTCGCAGACTAAAACAGTACCCTTTTCCCCTCGTGTAATCCGTAATTCTTCATCTAGATAAAGCAGTTCCAGCTTACCCTTGGGAGATCGCTTCATTTTGAATGAGACTTCTCCTGTTTTATGATCCATGCTTTGAGGAGGAACAAGTCCCAACATTATTTTAAAGATATTCGACATTAACCTGTCTTTGAGACTCGGTTTTGAACGATGAGACTGATCGCCAAATTGGTTGATCCATGCTTCTAAATCATCAGACTGCTTTGGCTTCAAAATTCCACCCGTAAACTGCACTTGCAGCATCGTATCCTGAATCGGTTCGCAAGTTCCTAAATTTTGAACAATACCTTGTAAGGTTGTCATATTTTCGTCTATAGTCGTAAACTCCACAATAATGTCATGAGTTCGCTGTTGCCCTTTTCCTGTAGGAATGACAGGTTGGCTAACTCGATCAATAACCAATTTGAGTTGTTTGGGTTCAAACATATTAAAGGCAAGCCGCCCCAATGTGTAAGCATACTTGCCATCCTGTCGCCGTTCTCCATCAGGAAAGTTAGGCGCATTAATTAATACCCAATTTCCATTGATGAGTGTTTCCTGGCGAGTAGGTGCGGCTGTTGGGTTGAGGGATATTAGTTGTTCAATTGCTGCGGCTACCGCCTCATGTTTAGTATCCCCTCCATAAGTTTGCAGGACGTCTCTCAGCTTACTTTTGGCAACTTTTCTATCTTGCGTTTCAATCGTATTCATCGGATGTCCCTGTTTATTAATCTTCTTTTAACCGTTCCAAGAATACCTGATAATTCTGAGACTGGGAACCAAATACATAGTCGGGTGATGTAATCGTCATATCACTTCCCCCCGCCTTTCTCAGATGATTAACCGCCGCAAGTAACATGTTTTGCTCAACGACAATCGTTACCGCATACCAATCCTTGTCTTCCTTAGAATAAACCTTGGCAATCGTGGGTCCTCGTAACCCAGTTAAACCGCTCAATTCGCTATGATTGACCAAATAAGTGCCAATCTCATCGGCTGATTTACCCCGAACATTCGCCGTGATTGAGACATATTTTTTGGCATTCAGATTTGCCTCAATTAATTCTAAGATGGTTTTCGTCGTTTCCAGTTTCGTGGGATCGTCTTGGATGAGGCGTTTATTGCCAATCAGACAGGCTTGGGACTTTAACAGTGTCCCACCAGTAATCCGCTTCAAGCGGTTTTCTCGCAGGGTGGTTCCCGTACTGGTGACATCGGCAATCATGTCCGCATACCCCATACTGGGTGCGGCTTCCATCGCGCCTTGGACGGAGACGAGGGAAAAGTTGACAATTAGTTTTTCATACAACCAATCTCTAGTTAAATTGGGGTATTTCGTGGCAATTCTCAGGGTTTTACCTTTTTCTTTAAATAGCAGGGTGAGTTCGGCTAAATCTTCAATCGAGGAGACATCCACCCAACTTTCGGGAACGGCTAATACCAGTTCACATTTACCGTAACCCAAACGGTCATGAATCACTACAACATTATCATGACCCACGCCTTCTTCACAGACGACATCATAGCCCGTAATTCCTAGGTCAACGCTACCTTCTTCAACTTTGGTGAAAATATCAGCAGCCCGTTGGAAAAGTACATTAATTTGAGGGAGTGAAGGAATCGAGCCGAAATATTGGCGATCGCTGGGTCTAAAGACGCTCATCCCACAGGCTGACAGGAGGCTGCTTGTCGAGCGTTCCAGCGCTCCTTTACTGGGGAGAGCGAGGCGAACAGGTGATTGGTAATTTGTCATTGGTCAGGGAACAGGGAACAGGGAACAGGGAACAGTAAACAGTGAACAGTGAACAGTAAACAGTGAATTCTATTGTCTTATGTCTTATGTTTTAATTCATCATGAATATGTTTGGCGGCGTCGCTTACGGTTAGCTGCTGCTGTTCTCCGGAATCCATCTGCTTCAGTACGACTTTTGACGCTTGTCGTTCCTCTGAACCCACGAGAATAGTGTAGGGAATGCCTTGTTTGTTGGCGTATTGGAAGTTACTCGAAACGCTTTTACCTCTAAGATCCATGGCTACAGCTAATCCCATCTGTCGCAATTTTTGGGCAACGCTAATGGCATAACCTGCATCATCTTGACTGACAGGAACAACCAAAGCATCCACCTGTCGCTGTACTTGCCAAACTTTGCCCTCGGCTTCTAGGGCTAATCTCAGCCGTTCCATCCCGTAGGAAAAGCCCGTGGCTGGGGTATCTTGGCGTCCGCCAAAGGTTCCCACTAAATCATCATATCGACCGCCGCCGCAGATTTGTCGCTCCTGCTTGCCAGCGCCATGATAGATTTCAAAAATCATGCCTGTATAGTATTGTAATCCTCGGCTGAGTCCTAAGTCTAAACTAATTTGACTGGAGTCTAGGTCATAGAATTCCAATGTGTTAATAATCTCACGCAGTTGTTCAAGTCCAGCATCATCGATGCCATGGGCAGAGAGAAGAGTTTGGGCTTCTTTTAAGACTTCCGTGGGTTCTCCTACAAGTTGTCCCAGTTGACTCATAAACTCTAGCGCTTTACTGACCCTCTCGGTTTGATCTTGGCGTTTTATTTTAGTCAGCAGGCGATCAACAATTTCCTGGGCGTCGCGATTACCCGCCAATTCAATGTTCATGCTGTCTAGGAGATCCAGAATCGTAGTTTGGGCGTCGGATTCTGCCATTCCCTGAAAGAGTTGACTCAACCGTTGGCTGTGGACTGTTTCCGGGTTCGTTTGTTCTGGACTCAGTTGGGGGTTAGAGGTATAGAGGGCAAAGGCGGGATAAATATCACACAAACGCTGTTCGACGGCGGATTTGCCGTCCTTGCGTAAAATTTCCATGTTGGTGAGTAGGAAGCTACGCAGGCGACTTTCGATCTGGAGATTATCCAGAAATTTAGAGATTACACCAATATGACCCAAGACGATGCGATACCCGCTTAATCCTAAACGATTTAACCCTTGGGATGCGATCGCAATAATTTCGGCATCTGCCATCGCCCCAGTCGCGCCAATCAGTTCAATCCCCATTTGGTTAAACTGGCGGTAGCGTTCCTTCTGGGGACGTTCGTAGCGGAAGGCGGAACCCGCATAGTAGAGGCGAATGGGTTGGGGAACGCCTTGCAGGTTGTCTACATAAGCGCGGACAACAGAGGCGGTAAATTCGGGGCGCAAGCAAAGGCGGCGGTTGCGGTAGATGAAGTCATAGAGACGGGGGGCGATTTCTTCACCGGATTTCCTTAAATACAGTTCTGTATATTCAATCAGTGGCACGTCAATTGGACGATAGCCGAAGGATTGGAAGCATTGACGCAGGGTATCTTCCAGTTGTTTAGTAATGGCGTAATCGTCGGGCAAAACATCGTTGACGCCGCGTACTCGTTCAATTTTGGTCGTTCGCATTTTGGTCATTTGTCATTTGTCATTTGTCATTTGTCATTCGTCATTCGTTCTTTGTGATAATTGAATGGTTAGGTCGGGGCGGGTTTAGTTATATCAGGGTAACACCAAAGGTTAACGGTAAAACCCGCCCCTACAAAAGATATTTCATCGGAACGTCTCTGCTTCCCCATCTCCCCCATCTCCCCCATCTTCCCCATCTCCCCCATCTTCCCCATCTCCCCCATCTTCCCCATCTTCCCCATCTCCCTCATCTCCCCCAGCTCCCCATCTCCCCGACGCCTGCTTACCGATAAATGGGTAGGGTAAAGTGGAAACAGCCACCACCTTTGGGCGAGGAATCGACCCAGATGCGACCATAATGGGCGCGGATTATGCGTTGGCACAAGGATAAACCAATCCCGTACCCGTCCTCGCCTTGATCGCGTTTGAGTCGGAAATGATTCTCAAAAATGCGATCGCGATTTTCTTCGGGGATACCCGGACCTGTATCATAGACCGAGACTTGAACTTTTTGGGTGGTGCGGTGCAGCATAGAAACCTGAATTTTACCCCCTTTTGGGGTGTATTTGTTGGCATTGTCTAGCAGATTGACGATAACTTGACGCACCAACTCACTATCGGCATGGACAGAGGGTAAATCCTGGGGAATATCTGTTTCCACAATCTGGGATTTGAGTTGGAACGACTCCTGCATTTGATTGAGAATATCTTGACACAAGGGTCCTAAAGCCAGTTTGCGGGGTTTAACGTAAAAGTCGGCGTTGCTGCCTTTGGCGGCTTGCAGGATTTCCGTAATCATGCGATCAATGGTACGGAGTTGGATACGCGCTTGTTCCAATAACCGGGCTTTTAGCCGGGGGGTTAGTTCAGGGCGAGGAGATTGATTCGGGTTGTTTTGACCTAATTCCAGGGTATCTAAGGCAATGGATGCGGCGGTTAAAGGGTTGCGGATGTCATGGGCTAACATGGACAAGATTTGGTCTTTAAAATGGATATTTTCCTTCAGTGCCGCGTTGTCTTGATTGAGGCGAAAAATTTCGTCCGTGAGTTGAATCACTTCGATGGCAGATGCCATGGATCGTTTGGCGGATGAGCCATTCTCACTGGAAGTATCTCCATTAGCCGATGACATAACCTCCTGGGTTAACTCGGCTTGATAGTCTTCTATACAGCGTTGCCACCGTGACCAACAGTTCTTCAATTGTCCTACTAAATCCGTTCCCGCCAAGGTTTGTCGGGGTTGGGGATGAATTTTCAGCAGGGCTGGAGTCGCGACAATTTTAAAATGTTCGGCTAAATAGGGCTGTTCTCCCACCTCCACTATCATCAGTTCAAACGGATAGTCCTGTTTCAAGGACTCCAGATAGTTGCGGATGCGATGGATATGTTTCCGGGAACTGGGGCGCTCATCGACAAACAGCACAAGCTGTAGGGTGGCTTCCCCATCCGGAGAGTTCTCATGAGCGACTGACATGAAATTGGGTGTTAGCACTCTTAACTGGGGCAATTATTATAGGAGAACATTGGACTTGACTGCCTAGGGGCTGGGGGGTCTTTGCTTCCTTATAATTTAATCTCTATTTTAGATTTTCTGCAAAACTGAATGGTTTGTGAGGTTTATCTATCCTTTTCGTCCTAAAATCTTAAATGACTGTTGCTAACTAAAGCCTGATTGACAGGCAATTTCGAGATATTTTCCGGAATTCTCTTTCGGGCGTGTGGTATGGCAACCGTCAAGGCGGTTAGGACGTAGACCCTTCGGCTTCGCTCAGGGTCAAAGTATCAAGCAGCTAAATATGGCTGTGTGTAAACCTCCCGGGCTATCCTAAACTTTTTATTAGCAATTCACGACTTCTATTCACTATGGCTATCGGCTACGTTGCGCTCGTCCTTCATGCCCATCTACCTTTTGTGCGGCATCCAGAAAGTGACTATGTTCTGGAAGAAGAATGGCTTTTTGAAGCCATCACCGAAACTTATGTCCCCCTCCTGCATGTCTTTGAAGGGTTAAAGCGGGATGGGGTGGACTTTAAAATCACCATGAGCATGACACCCCCTTTGGTGTCGATGCTAAAAGATCCTCTGTTACAAGAGCGCTACGACAAACATTTAGCTCTACTTGAAGAGTTGGCGCAAAAGGAAGTCGAGCATAATGAACATTATGGTCACATTCGCTACCTCGCTGAACATTACGTTAATGAGTTCAGTCGAATTCGCCAAACCTGGGAACAGTACCAGGGTGACTTGATCAGCGCATTTAAACAATTTCTCGACAGCAATAACCTGGAAATCATCACTTGCGGCGCGACTCACGGCTATTTTCCGCTGATGAAGATGTATCCCCAAGCTGTTTGGGCGCAAATTCAGGTGGCTTGTGAGCATTATGAGCAAACCTTTGGGCGTCCCCCGAAAGGGATTTGGTTACCCGAATGCGCCTATTACGAAGGGGTGGAACGATTACTCGCGGATGCAGGCTTACGCTATTTCCTCACCGATGGTCACGGAATCTTGTATGCCCGTCCTCGTCCCCGGTTTGGCACTTATGCTCCAATTTATACGGAGACAGGAGTCGCTGCATTTGGGCGAGATCACGAATCCTCTCAGCAGGTGTGGTCTTCGGAAGTAGGGTATCCCGGTTCACCCGAATATCGGGAATTTTACAAGGATTTAGGCTGGGAAGCCGAATACGAATACATTAAGCCCTATATTATGCCCAATGGGCAGCGCAAAAATACAGGAATTAAATATCACCGAATCACAGGTCGCGGATTGGGGTTAGGGGATAAGGCGTTGTATGACCCCTATTGGGCGCGAGAAAAAGTGGCTGAACATGCGGCTAACTTTATGTTTAACCGGGAACAACAGGTGGGTCATTTGGCGGGAATTATGCAGCGTCCGCCGATTGTGGTGTCCCCCTATGATGCGGAACTGTTTGGTCATTGGTGGTACGAGGGACCATGGTTTATCGATTATCTGTTCCGCAAGTCTTGGTATGACCAGGGGACTTATGATATGACCCACCTGGCGGACTATTTGCAGGATAATCCCACCCAGCAAGTTTGTAAGCCTTCTCAGTCAAGTTGGGGGTATAAGGGATTTCATGAATATTGGCTTAATGAAACCAATGCTTGGATTTATCCTCACCTGCACAAAGCAGCAGAACGGATGATTGAGTTGGGGCGTCGCGAACCCGCCGATGAACTGGAATGGAAAGCCCTAAACCAGGCGGCGCGAGAGGTACTCCTGGCGCAGTCATCGGACTGGGCGTTTATTATGCGGACGGGAACCATGGTACCGTATGCCGTCCGGCGGACGCGATCGCACTTGATGCGGTTTAATAAGCTTTACGAGGATATCAAGATTGGTAAAATCGACAGCGGCTGGTTGGAAAAAGTCGAGGAAATCGATAACATCTTCCCCAAAATTAACTATCGGGTTTATCGTCCATTGTAAAGATTGGGGACAAGGTTGAGGGGGAGAGAGTTCCAGACGTAGCATGATACGTCTGGAACATCGGGGCGGGTTTAGTCGCAGAGAATAAACGATAATAGTGAAACCCGCCCCTACACACCAACCAGGTTCCCTTGATCAAGGGTTGCGAAGGGTCACACGCTTATGCCCTTGATCCAAAACTCAAAACTCTCCCCTGTGCATCCTCTTGGCACTATAACGACGGTTTTGATCAGCTTCAACTATTTGACAATCCTCACAGAGTCCAAAAAATTCTAGGGTATGATAGTAAATCTGAAAGCGGTGGTTATCTTGTAACTGGGTCTCTAAATTGTGGACAGGACATTCCTCGATGGGAATTGATCGCCCGCAATTGAGACAGGTGAGATGGTGTTGATCCTGCAATAAACTGTAGAGGGATTCGCCAGTCGCTAGAGTCCGCATTTGTACCACTCCTTCAAGTTTCAAGGCATCGAGAGAGCGGTAAACTGTGGCTAGACCCATACCTTGCTGCCGCTTGCGTAACTCGATATGAATATCCTGGGCAGAGACAGCACGATTTAAGGTTTTGAGCAACTTTAAAATTCGCTCTTGAGAACGGGTGCGTTGGGCTTTCATAGATTTAGGGGTTAATCGAGGAAAAAGGATGTGGACTATTGGGGATTAGTAGTTCAAACTTTAAATTAAGGTAATCTCAAACCACTAGGGGGTGCTTGTGAATCATCAGTATAAGGCTCGAATTTATGTTACACTGCGACCTTCTGTACTAGATCCGGCTGGCGTGGCAGTCGAGTCCGGGATTGAGCAGCTTGGCATCGCGAATGTTAAGCAAGTACGCATCGGCAAGTATATTGAGTTAATGCTGACGGCGGCTGATGAAAACCAAGCCAGTGAGCAACTGGATCGCATCTGTGACCAACTTTTGGCGAATCCGGTGATTGAAAATTATCGATTTGATTTGGATGAAGTACAGGTACAGTTAGGGGTATCAACATGAAATTTGGTATTGTGGTTTTTCCTGGCTCAAACTGCGATCGCGATGTTGCTTATGTCGCCCAGGATTTGCTCGACTGTCCGACTCGGATGGTTTGGCATGAAGAAACGGATATTTCTGATCTGGATGTGGTTGTCTTACCCGGTGGCTTTAGTTATGGCGACTACCTGCGCTGCGGCGCGATCGCTCAATTTTCGCCGATTATGTCCCATGTTATTGCCCATGCGAAACAGGGCAAGTTTGTTCTGGGTATCTGCAACGGCTTTCAAGTCTTAACTGAATCTGGATTATTACCGGGAGCATTAATCCGGAATCGAGATCTCCATTTTATTTGCGATCGCACTCCCTTGAAAGTCGAACGCACGGATTTGCCCTGGACATCTGCCTACGCTACGGGAGATATTATCACGTTGCCCGTTGCTCACGGCGAAGGACGTTACTACGCCCATACAGATACCCTGAAAGCCCTAGAAGATGGAAATCAGGTAATCTTTCGTTACGCCAATTCTCAGGGTGAAATCAACGAAACCAGCAATCCCAACGGTTCCGTCAACAACATAGCCGGAATATGCGATCGCACGGGTAAAATATTGGGCATGATGCCTCATCCAGAACGGGCATCTGACCCCTTGTTGGGCAGTGCTGATGGCATCAAATTATTTCACGGATTATTAGCGTTCATGAGTGAACAGCGACTCCAACCCGTCTAACCACGTTTCTTTATGCTCTGTGAAATCGTAAATTAAATTCAATACTCCTAAGAAAGCCAGTGACTTCAGACAATCCCAACACCGGCTTGCCCATCAAACCAATCCGCTACCGAGATTGGTTAATTAGCACGAAGATGATTGACAGACGGTTGTGGTTACGTTGGCAACACCCTCATGAAAATTTTGCTCGCTATAGCTATCCAGTGACGGAGCGAGGGTTGACAGATTCTATTCGTTATGCTAGACACCTAATTGATTTGATTATCGAGTTAGAAGAGGCGGAGTCAAAAGCCGCTTCATCGCGAGAGTAAAAGCGGGGGAGCTACGCCAGTAGGTTGGGTTTCGACTTCGCTCAACCCAACAGCATCACAAATTCTAAGTAGTCGGACAAAAGAAAACGGCACGCTCACGCTTGTTTTGTAAATAGTCCTCAAACCCTTACCAAAGACACTTGTTTTGTAAATAGTCCTCAAACCCTTACCAAAGACAAAGGACAAATGACGACAATCTCCTCCCTTAGCTTTTATTGTGTCCAGTTACATGATAGCGATGGTGCAGGTTCCCTCGTGTTTTAACCGAGGGATGAAACCGAGCGAGGCGTCCAGCATAGCCGCTTTAGCTGGGATTCTTATTAAACGTCCGGACGATAACTAACTAATAGTGTACAATAGGGTAAGGAGGTGATCAATGTGTTTAATCTGACCTACGAATTCAAACTTAAGCCCACAAAAAATCAGGTAGCCATCTTTGATGATTGGTTAGACCAAAACCGTCATGTGTATAACTACGCATTAGGTGAACGCAAAGATTGGTTTAAGTCCCGTAGTTGTCAGATTAACGCCTGTTCGCTCCGGTCTGAATACATCATTTCGGCTGATGCACCTAGACCCACGTATGCCAACCAATGCAAGAGACTAACCGCATACCGGAAAACAAGTCCCAACCTAAAGCGGGTACACTCACAGGTACTCCAACAGACACTCAAGCGTTTAGAAAAAGCGTTTGTCAGCATGTGGGAAGGTGGACACGGGTTCCCACGGTTCAAGAAAGTTGGGACAATGCGGTCATTTGTGTTCCCTCAGTTGGGAGTTGAACCAATCCAAGGGAACGCGGTTAAACTACCCATGATTGGGTTGGTTAAATTCAACCAATCACGCCCAATACCAGAGGGAGCAACCATCAAACAAGCCCGTGTGGTTAAACGTGCATCAGGATGGTACATCATGTTAACCCTACAGTGGAATCTAGATGTACCTCAGCCAATGCCCCACGGTGAAGCCATAGGCATAGATGTAGGAATCAGTCATTTTGTCGCTGTGTCAAACGGTAGGTTATTCCCTAACCCCAAGCCCTTCCGGAAACTCGAACGCAAGCTTAAATTGCTGCAACAAAGGGTAAGTAGGAAGCGCTTAGGGAGTAACAACCGCCAAAAAGCACTCTTCAAAGTAAGTCGATTGCATGAACGGATAGCCAACATCAGGAAGAATTACCACTGGGAGCTAGCCCATAACCTTTGTGATTGGGCGGGTATGATATTCGCCGAATCGCTCAACCTCAAAGCATTAGCCAAAGGAATGTTAGGTAAACACTGCCTGGATGCTGGGTGGGGGCAGTTCCTCCAGATACTAGAGCAGTGTTGCTTTAAGCGTGGTGTGTTTTTCCTCAAAACTGATGCTAGGAAAACGAGTCAGATATGCCCCAACTGCCTAACAGAAACGGGTAAAAAGCTGCTATCCCAGCGCATTCATTCATGTGGTCATTGCGGCTACACAACTGATAGAGACGTTGCCGCCGCTCAAGTAGTCTGCATTCGTGGACTTGCAGCCGTGGGACACACGGTCAAGATGCTTTCTGAGGGTAAATTCATTGGAATCCCTACGACGGAAGAATCACCCGCGCTTTAAGCCGGGTGAGTGTCAATTATCAACGACTGCACCCACTGAAAATCCCTCTCCCTCAGAGGTGGAACAGTCTGCTGTAAAAAGAATCAATCGCTAGGTCTAAAGCAGCTTCCTGGTACACTTGTTTCAAGACCTCAGCTAAATTGACAACAGGTTCTGGGTCTGGTGGCTGCAATGGAAGCAAAAATTGGGGAATGGATTCACGCAGATTAAACGGGTAGAGTTCAGCTTCGGGACGGAGATTCGTGCGACTGACCAAAATGCGGTAATCTGATGGAACTGCCTCTGCCATTGGCATAAATTTTCCCGTCCTCAACAGATCAATTTCAACCAAGTGAGTAGCACTATTTAATACTTTTTGTCGTTTCTGCAAATACTTCTCTCTCCCTTCACCACCTCGTTTATTTTTAGGTGAGAGGATTTCTACAACCGTTATCACCCGTCCTGTTTTGACTTCCCGAATTTCCAAATAACGTTCAGTGATTTCTTCGGTTAAGGGTATCGTCACCCGAATGGGTTTAGTTACAACCTCAGTTGCTGTTACAGCGGCGTTGGGTGCTGTTTCAGGGGTCTTTTGGAAAACCGTTACATCGGGAATACCGACGAGTAAAGCATCCAAATAAACCCGTTTCTCAATCGCTGCTCGATATTTTGGTACTAATGAGGGATTGAGATAACGTGCCAGTTGAAAAATCAGCCAGGAGTGAACCTCTGACCACAAAGCTGGATTTTCCAAATAAGGGTTCATACCTGGAAAAATTGGTGTCATAATCGTCATTTGTCATTCGTCATTTGTCATTGGTAAGGGTTTAAGGGGTATTTACAAAACTTAATACAAATGTCACTGACTTAAACCTGAATGTTGCTGACTTAAGCTGGGTTCGTAGTAGGCACGAAGCGTGCCAGAAGCGCTTAAGCGCTTACTACAAACTCTAAAGTCAGTGTCATTCGACTTAAACCTGGTGGGTTGAGCGAAGTCGGTGGGTTGAGCGAAGTCGAAACCCACCCTACGGTATATCAAAGGTTTCGGCGATTCCCTAATGCTTATTGAGCGTGCCATTAAACTTAATACAGTGTTGTTTTCTTTTGTCCGACTACTTATTCGCCATAAATCGTTACAATAATTTGACGGCGACGCGGTTTCACATCGCATTCTAGGTGAAAAATTTGCTGCCAAGTGCCTAATTCTAACCTGCCATTTTTAAGGGGTACAGTGAGAGAGGGTCCTAACCAAGTAGCTTGCAGGTGAGAATGTCCGTTCCCATCATGCCAGGTTTGCTCATGTCCGTAATCCCGACTAGGTGGAATCAGCTTATTTAACAGTTCCGGTAAATCCCGTTCCAATCCCGGTTCAAACTCGATTGTGCCAATGGAGGCGGTACTGCCAATATTAAAGACATGAACCATTCCCGTTTGGATACCAGAGTTTTTGACAATGGCATTGACTTTATCGGTCAAGTCATGCATATCACCATTTTTGTCGGTGTCAAGTTGAATGTAATCTTGATGAACAGCCATTATGCTGATGGGGATAACTCTTTTGTGATTGTGCCGTTTGGCTGGTGGATTATCGCCAATGCGATCGCACATCCATTATGTATGTTCAATGTACCCCGATGATCGGGATTAATCACGGTTTCTATCCGTTGTTTGTCGGGGCGCAGGTTGGGCGCCCCTACAGAGGTGGATTAGGATGAAGTGATGTTAATCAGCCTCAAACCCTTACAAATGACATACTAAGAAGCCCAGAGAACTAAACCAGGTTCATAGAGACTAGAAAGATGTTTGTGTTTGGGAAATACCCGGAGAGACAAACCTTGTAAGCCACTGGCATCATAACTGATATCTGCCGTGTAGATACTGATATTGTGTTCGTCAGTTCCCTGGTAATCCATCACCACGGGTACGCCATTCACAATTTGTCCATCGGCATTAACTGAACCTTGGTAGAGTTCGACCTGTACATCATTATCCGTTAGTCCAGCTAGATTGATGCGGCTTTTCACAGCAACCGATTGATTGACCATGAGATCGCTGGGAGCAGCAATGTCAATGTCTTCAATTTTAATGCTGTACCACTGTTCAAATAAGTGTTGCTTCCACTGAGCGAGTTCCTTCACGGGTTGGTAGCCCTCGCTAGTCATCGCCTTGTACCGTTCGCTAGCGGGGAAATACCCACGCATCGCATAGTCTCTGAGCATACGAGCGGTATTAAAGGTAGGACAGTTGAGTCGGATTGTATCTTTCATCTTGGCAATCCACCCACGGGGTAATCCTTCATCGTCGCGATCGTAGAACAGAGGGACTATTTCCTGTTCGAGTAGGTCATAAAGGGCGTTGGCTTCTACCTCATCTTCGTACTCAGGATTATCGTATTCTTCCCCATGACCGATGGGCCAACCGGTTCGCACGTAATCGGCTTCGTCCCACCATCCATCCAGGATACTGACATTCATCAGACCATTCATTGAACCCTTCATCCCAGAGGTTCCCGATGCCTCACGGGGGCGACGGGGGGTATTTAACCAGATATCACACCCTGATACCATCAGTCGGGCGATGTGAATGTCATAGTTGGGAACAAAGACAATAGAGTTATCCAATCCCGCTTCGCGAATCGTATGAATAATCTTGCGGATGAAATCTTTCCCTGGCATGTCTTTGGGATGGGCTTTACCCGAAATGACAAACTGAACTTTTCGTTTTCGTTCTTTATCACCTTGGATAATTTTTTTAATTCGATCCAGATCTCGTAGGAATAAGTTTGCCCGCTTATAAGTGGCAAACCGACGGGCAAAGCCAATCGTCAAAATGCTGGGATCTAAAACCTCACGCGCCCGATCAATTTCGGCAGGGGTAGCGCCGCGATCGCGCAAATGGTACTGTAAGCGTTCCCGTACAGACATAACCATTTGAGACCGACAAGCTTGGTGATTGCGCCACAACTCCTCATCCGGAATCGAAGCCACCCGATCCCACAGCGGATCGTCTGCCTTGCGGCTTGACCAGTTTGGACCCAGGTAGCGATCATACAGTTCTTGGTTTGCCTTTGCCACGACGCTGCGAGCATGGACACCATTAGTAATCGAGGTAATCGGGACTTCATCGAGAGGCAGATCAGACCACAGTCCATGGAACATCTTCCGCGACACGTCCCCATGCAATCGGCTGACACCATTAATAAAGCTAGAGGTTTTAATGGCTAATGCTGCCATGCTAAAGGGGGATTCCAAATTTCCTGTATCTTCTCGTCCCAACCCCAGAAATTCTTCCCGCGACAAGCCAAAGATATTCGCATAATGACCCACATAGTACATTGCCTTATCGGGAGGAAATAGGTCAAATCCCGCCGAGACAGGCGTATGGGTGGTGAAGAGTTGGGTTGACTGAGCCAATTGTTTGGCTTCGGTAAAGCTTAACCCTTCTTCCTCGATATATCGACGGATGCGTTCCAGAATTAAAAACGCGGAGTGACCTTCGTTGAGGTGATAAACGTTGACCTTGTATCCCAAGGCTTTTAAGGCTCTAATCCCACCAATCCCTAACATCATCTCTTGGTGAATCCGCATATCCAGATCACCCCCATAAAGTCTATCGGTGATATCTTGGTCGTAGGGATTATTGGGTTCAATGTTGGTATCAAGCAGATACAAGGAAACCGTTCCCACTTGCACGCGCCAGACGCGAGCATAAACAGTACGACCTGGATATTCGACGGCAACCCGCACTTCTGAACCATCCTCATGGCGCTCTAAGTGCAGCGGCATATTGTAAAAATCATTAATCGGATAGCGCTCTTGTTGCCAACCATCCGCATTCAGGTATTGGGCGCAGTATCCTTCTTGATAGAGTAAACCGACTGCCACTAAAGGCAAACCCAGGTCAGAGGCAGATTTGAGATGATCGCCCGCCAGAACACCCAAACCACCGGAATATATGGGCAGACAATCGACTAACCCATACTCGGCACAGAAGTAGGCATAGCATTCCTTTTCATCGCTGTTGCCACGATGTTTACGATACCATGTCCGTTCCTTGAGGTAGTCGTCTAACTGTCGAGATGCCCGTTCCATTTGCGCTAGAAACCCATCATCTTCAGCCACTTCTTCCAGACGGGCTTGGCTAATCATCCCCAACATCAAAACGGGATTATGGCGAGTGGATTCCCAGAGTTGACGGTCTAGGCGTCGGAACAAGTCTTTTGTTTCCACATTCCAGTCCCAATGCAGGTTGTATGCCAGCTTGCGTAAGGGTTCCAGGGCTGCTGGCAAAGCGGGAGAAACGTTAAAAGTGCGAATAGGCTGCATAGAGCGACAAAATTCTAAATCTTACACGGATAACATTGTGTACATACTTTTACACAAAGGATGAGACTTTTAATACTGTTTTCGTAACAGACTTGGGTTTATCGATGTCAGCTTCAGGCTAAAATCCCATCGGTACAGGGTTTTTTCAGGGTCTATTTAAGCTGGGGGAGTTATCAGTGATCAGTTATCAGTTATCAGTTATCAGGAGCAGGGGAAGATGAGGGAGGTGGGGGAGCAAGAGGAAACCTATAAGTCATGGAACTCGCTCTTGACGAAAAAAGTCTGATGTGTATGAGGACATCGGATCAAACCCGGTTGGGTATTGTACCTTCATCCTGAGCGCCAGTAGACTTTGCCTATCAACATGGAGACCACGATTGGGTATGATTAGAAAAGTTGTTGCAAAACGCAACATAATCGCCAATTCGATGATTCATACCTCTGGGAGATATTCAAGATGCTGACACTCAAGATTGTGGTCTATATCGTTGTTAGTATTTTCGTTGCCTTATTCGTGTTTGGCTTCCTGTCAAACGATCCGGCTCGTAACCCCAAGCGACGGGATTTGGAGTAAATTATACTTTGCTTCATCCCTGAGTTTTTCAAAGGGGCGAGGCGTATCTCGCCCCGCTGTGATTAGGCGCGGTAAGGCGGTACGCTTCGGATTTGTTCCTTCGACCGTTATTGTTGAAAAATGCCCCAACCCGTTCAGCCGCCTGAAACTCCTGCCATTATTCAATCGTTAACGACTGAGGAGGCTGTTGCTCCCCTTTCGTCCTCACCTGTGAGTTCAGTACCGACTCGCCTTCGCCAGCCAACTCCAAAGGGACTGGCGACACCAACCCCACCCGAAACGTTAGCCCCAGAGTTTTCATCAGACATAACATCTTCACAGGCTGCTCTGCTAGGACGGTCGATTTCTGCCCGTTATTCACCGACAGAGAACCAAGGAACCGAGGTGTCACAGAGCAGAGATGCCAAGACGAGTGTAGCGGGTCATGATTTGCCGTCAAACCGCACCGGAGACTCCCGCGATCGCACGCCGCAATCCTCGATATCCAGTCCTGTGGAATCCTTACCCTTGGCTGGAAACAATGCAGAGGCTCCCAGTCAAAGGCTTCAAGGAAATGAGGTAAAAGGACATGAGGACTTTTTAGACGCACAGGATAAGATACCTGCTCACCGTTCAATCAATGCAGCTAATTCACCTCAGCAAACGTTTGTAACCACCTGCGGACAAGCAGGTGAGCAGAGGAGCAATGTAGAGACGTGCCATGGCGAGTCTGAGAGCAGGCTAGCAGAGGAGATGGGAACAGCTAAGGATTTGCTACCATGCTGCACGAGTCAAACGGCAAATGCCCAGTCTGACCCAATCTCAACTACACTAGATCCGTCATTGACTATAGGTCAACAACCAAGGACTAATGACCAAAGAAAGGCAGAAGAGAGTTATAAGGCAGAAGGGATTGATTCCGATACTTTCAGCACGAACTTAACCTCTGAGACAACGAATGCGAACCCAGTAGGTTTCTCCGCCGTAACCCTGGAACTCTCAAACGTTGAACGTATCATCACTCAAGAGCGGGGAGGTGAGATCAGAGAGTTTGAATTTACACCTCCCCCATCCGATCGCCTAGTATTACCGAACCCAGCGATAGTTCCTGCACCGGATCTTCATCAGCGACAGCCGCGATCGCAAACCTCCGAGCCAACCCCTGAGCCGTCAACCTCAGAAGATACTGAACCTGCGGCTCCCGGTCCGATCACAGGGGTGCTGGAACTCACCGCCGATCAACAGGAATATGATCAACAACGACAGGTAATTACTGCTCAAGGCGATGTCCTGTTGCGGTTTCGTGGCGCTTTGCTGGAAGCGGATCGCGTCCAAGTTAACCTACCGAATCGGATTTTAGTGGCGGAGGATAACGTCGCCTTGACACGAGGGGAACAAGTGTTACGAGGTGAACGCTTTGAGTATTCCTTTGTCCAGGATAGCGGCGTGATTTTTGATGCCAGTGGAGAATTATACGTCCCCACATCCGGTACTGATCTGACCATCTTACCCTCTCCGGCTGATCCAAATGCTCCCGAAGAACAACGGCCCATTAGCGATCGCGTTCTCAGCAATCAACCCCTGCAAGACATAACCAATCCAGGCTTTTACTCCTTCTTTATCGGAGGAGGCTTTGGCACAACGACTACCGGAAATCTCTCAAATGTCGTTTCCGGTGCGCCCCAGGCGACAGGAACCATCAACCGATTCCGCTACGAAGCCGAGCGCATTGACTTTGAAGGATCAGAAGCGATCGCTCAAAATGTGCGGATCACCAATGACCCCTTTTCCCCACCTGAACTAGAATTACGAGCAGAAACGGCTCGATTTCGCCGGATTTCGCCCTTAGTGGATGAAATCGTTGCCACTCGCCCACGACTGGTATTTGACCAAGGGTTATCTGTACCCACATTTCGGAATCGGGTAGTAATTGATCGTCGAGAACGGGAACCGGGTTTACTTCAGTTTGGCTTCGATGATGATGATCGGGGCGGTTTATTTATTGAGCGATCGTTTAATATTGTCAATACTCCAGGGGTACGATTTAAAGTGACTCCCCAATACTTTGTCCAGAGAGCCGTCTTTGGTGAAAATAATCCTAATGCTCCAGAAAAAGATGATGGTGGTCTTTTAGACCCCTCGTCCTTCGGTCTCAAAGCCCGACTGGATGCCACGTTTACTCCCCGAACCACCCTACGGGCTTCAGCCATTTTCACCAGCCTTGATCCCAATGATTTTGAGGAAGAACTCAGAGCCAGTGTACGACTCCAACAGGTTATCGGTACCGGTTTACCCCATAACTTGAATCTGGAATATAGTTTTCGCGATCGCCTGTTTAACGGTTCCTTGGGCTTTCAAACGGTGCAGCAGAGTCTGGGAGCGGTAATCACATCCCCAGTGATTCGTTTAGGGGACACGGGTATCAATCTCACTTATCAAGCAGGGATTCAGGCGATTAACGCCACGACAGACAGACAAGACTTGCTACCTCCCCCTCCACGAGAGAATAACCGCATCGACTTGACGCGCTATCAAGCCAGTGCATCGTTGAGCCGCAGTTTCACACTCTGGCGAGGTGAGGCTTTGCCCTTAACCCCCACCGAAGGATTACGATATACACCAAGACCTGTAGTTCCTTTCTTGGCACTGCGGGGAGTTGCCACAGGGGTGGCTAGTGCCTATAGTAGCGGCGATACCCAGGAATCCCTTAGTGGTACGATTGGGCTTGTCGGTCAGCTTGGGCATTTTTCCCAACCCTATCTCGACTACACTCGATTTAACCTCAGCTACACCCAGGTTGCACGCGGGAACTTATCCCCATTTCGGTTTGACCGAGTGGCTGATAGAATCGTTCTTTCTGCTGGCATCACCCAACAAATCTACGGTCCGTTTCTGGCTGGTTTTCAGACCTCTTTCAATTTGGACACGGGTGAGGAAATCAGTACGGATTTGTTTGTAGAGTACAGCCGTCGCACGTATAGTATTCTCCTACGCTACAATCCAGTTCAGGAGTTAGGGTCGATTAGCTTACGAATTAATGATTTTAATTGGACTGGAAACCCAGGACTGTTTGATGGTTCTGCTATTCGTCCAGTTGTGCAGGGAGTAACTCGGTAAAGGTTATTAGTCATTAGTCATTGGTCATTGGTCATTGGTCATTGAACGCTGGAATGAATCATGGTAACAAAAGTATCTCTGCTCCCCCTGCTTCCCCTGCTTCCCCTGCTTTTCACCTTAAGTTGACACCAATGGCTCCCCCTGCATCCCAGCTCTTGGACGAGAAAGTATAATCTGAGTGGAAGCCACATTGCCCCAAAAGAAGGTTAAGCTAGAGGAAAAAAGGTAATCTCTATAACCGACTGGGTGCATATCGTCGGATCTTGATAAAATAAAAGGCTGATTAATTCCCCTAACCAAATCTATATGGTATGATAATAAATTTTATTAACGAAAATAAGTTTAGAAATTGGGGAATTGGCAATATACCGAAAGAAAAAAGGATAGCTGAAAACAATGCTCAGCCAGCTTTGAGATCAAAAGGCAACGAATTGCAATCCCCTTAACTTATTGTTTCTAACTCAAGCAGAGACCGGAGTACACAGAATGAGTCAGGCAGATAAACTCAAATTATTGATAGTGGACGATGAGCCTGACAATTTAGATTTATTATATAGAACGTTCCGACGAGAGTTTCGGGTTTATAAAGCTGATGGAGCGATGGGCGCTCTGAGCATTTTGGATGAACAGGGAGAAATGGCGATCATTATCTCTGATCAACGAATGCCCGTGATGAATGGTACAGAATTATTAGGGAAAACCGTTGATCGCTTCCCCGATACAATTCGGATTCTGTTAACGGGCTATACCGATGTTGAAGATTTAGTCGAAGCCATTAACTCCGGCAAAGTTTTTAAGTATATTACCAAACCGTGGAATCCAGAAAGTCTGAAAGTCATCGTTCAACAAGCAGCCGATACGTACCGAGTTCTCAAACAACGAACCAATGAACTGAGCCGCGCTTTACGCCGCGAAGAACTCTTTAATGTCGTGACAACAGCCATTCGTGAGTCGCTAGACTATGGCAGTATGTTGCAAACCGTTGTCACCACGATTGGTCAAACCTTCGAGGCGACAAATCGTATCCTGCAACCTGTCGATGGTAATCACCTGATTTCAGACTCATTTTCTTACCAAGCTGAGTCCACAAAAGATTCTGAATCGTTACCTGATGTTGAACCGATTGTGCAAAATGTGCTGGAAAACTGGAAACCCCAGCTTATTCAACAGCTCAGTGATGGTAATCATTCGGTGCATCTAGTTGTTCCTCTGATCTGGCAACAACAGCTATTGGGAGTGTTATCCCTTTATAAACAACAGTGTGATCAGCCTTGGATGTCAGAGGATATTAAACTCATCGAAGCTGTCGCTGAACAGGCAGCGTTAGCCATTTCTCAGGCAAAACTCTACCAACGCACCCAGTTACAAGCTGAACAGATGCGGGCTGAATTGGAGGTGGCTCGCCAGATTCAAAATAATTTATTGCGCCAAAGTTTACCCGAAGTGGACGGGGTTAGAGTTCAAGCCCACTGTTATCCCGCACGAGAAGTTGGCGGTGATTTTTTTGAAGTCTACGTGCATCCTCAAGGCGATGTTTGGCTGGCGGTTGGTGATGTTTCGGGGAAGGGAGTGCCTGCGGCTTTATTTATGGCAAGTGCGATTTCTATCTTGCGCCGAGAATTGGCTCAAGAAATCTCTCCCGAACCGGAGGTAGTGATGCGAAACCTGAACAGCATTATGTCAGATGATCTGTTCAGTACCAACTGCTTTATCACGATGGTATTAGCGCGATATACACCAACCTCGCGACAGCTTGTCTATGCGAATGCGGGTCACATCTATCCGTTGGTTTGGGCGCATCATTTAGTTGTCCAACAGCAATCTGCACCGGAATCCTCTGTCACCGTAGAACCGGATTACCTGAAAACTCGGGGGATTCCGCTAGGTATTCTTCCGGAGTGGCAAGCCAAAGCCGGAACGTTGACGTTACATTCAGGGGATGTTGTGCTACTGATCAGCGATGGGATTACAGAAGCAACGGTTAAGGAGGTTAAACATTGCCGCAATCCTCAAAATAATAAACAGAGTAAATCCCTGACGAATTCAATGCTGGGAACATCGGGTCTTTGGCAGCTTCTGCTTCAGGAACCAGCTCCCTTTAATTTGCCCCATTTATTAGTTCGCATCCGTGAGGAGACGAATAATGTTCAGGAAGATGACCAAACAATTCTCTCGATGGAGGTTTTATAGTTGATGAAAACGGAGCTGCATGTACCAAGTGACTTGAAGTTTTTGACGATTGTCGAAAGCTGGTTACTGGGAAGTTTGGAAGTAGCGTTAGGAGATTCAGTGGATTGGCAACGTCAATCGAGTCGGTTAAGACTGGCGTTAGTTGAAGCCTATTCCAATGTGGTGCGTCATGCTCATCGAGATCAACCCAATTTACCTATCTTGATTCGCTTGGAACTCAAAGAGCGAGACATTGCTTTGGAAATTTGGGATCACGGCAAAGGGTATGACATCACCAACTATAATCAACCCTCTCCAGAGGCGAAACAGGAAAGCGGATATGGTTGGCTGATTATGCAAAGGCTGATGGATCGAGTTGAGTATCGCTTGCAGATCAATGGTCGTAATTGTCTGAAGATGGAGACGAGCTTACCTAAGGCTGACGAATAATTGATGATTTTACCCCATTTACTGAAAAACCGTGGTATAATTCCTGCGAAGACAGCAATTGTTACAAAATCTTACGAAAATACCGCTATTCCTAATTAAATCTATAAGCTTTGTTAAATTTACTTGATATAGATATCTGAATCTATAGGATTTTAAATAAGTCAAGCCCAAGCCTAAAGAGCGACTTGACTGTCTGTTAAGATACCCTTGTTTCGAGGACTGGTGAGCCTCTGAAACCAAGAGTTAGCTGTTAAGTTTAGTGCAACCCATCATTCCTATGACACAGCCGTTTATCTTGTCTCCCCGCTACCGATTGGATGACGATTCTCCATGGTTGGAAGGAATTGATCCATCACGCCACTATTGGATTGCCGTCAATGGAGATCCGGATATCCAGGTCGCGATTCCAGGATTAACGGTGTCATCACTCAAGGAATGGAAGCAAATAGTATGGCGGTTCCGAAATCTTCAAGCGGGCGATCGCATGGAACTGCGGCGAATTGCCAACACCTCAACCATTCAGTGTATCAGCGCCAATTGCTACGCGATCGCTACCACGATTGACGGCGCGGCTGTCTGGCATTTGTTTGACCAAGAAGCATTAGAGAGTTTGTTAATGACCGCTCATCCCGATTGGCTTTGTGCGCCTAGAGATATTGAGTTGGGGCGTCAGTTGCTCGCTCGTTCCTGGGAGCAAGTGGCGGCTTAGTTGTCATTTGTCATTTGTCATTTGTCATTGGTCATTGGTCATACTCGCTTTCATCGAGAAGCAAGCTACGTCATTTGTCATCGTCTTAAGCTGAGGAGTTCTTGAGGTGATGCTAACAGCTTAATTCTGACGAAACTAATCTCTTGTTCGGAATTGAGAATAAATATCCAGCCCACATTGACACTAAATAGTGGTGTCTGTACTCTGCCCTTGACTTGAATTTGAGTATCCCCGTTTTCTTGGGGTTCCACAGTTCCCGTTTTTGGTGAAAGCTGCATGTCAATAGCTTCAGCCTTAAGGTAGGTTGCGATCGCCTCTTGTCCTTGGATGGGTTCCTCAAACGGTGGCTGCATCACACCGTTATCTATAAACAATGCGGCAGTTGCGTCATAATCCCCAGCATTCATCGTTTCAAAGTAGCGTAAAATAACGGACTGGGTAATGCCCTCTATAGTCATTTCAGGGTTGTTAGTAACGGTATTGCCTTCATAATAGAGAAACTGGTCAAAGTATGTGCTAATGACCAAGGACAAAGGACAAATGACCAATGACCAATGACCAATGACCAATGACCAATGACCAAAGTAATCAAATTAAGCAAAAAGCGCGATCGCTCGGATTTCATCACTGTGGTATTGCAGCCGTCGAAGGGAATGCTGACGAGGAAGCCACTCAACATCTGAAAACGTGGTTAGCTCAGGGCTATCATGCTGACATGGACTGGATGCAGAATCCTCGCCGTCTAGATATCCATGCCTGTATGCCAGGGGTTAAATCCGTTATTTCCGTTGCCCTCAACTACTATACCCCTCACCAACGTCCTCAAGGAAACGAGTACGCCAAGATATCCCGTTATGCTTGGGGACGAGATTATCATAAGGTGATGCACAAAAAACTCAAAGCCTTGACCCACTGGCTACAAGCCCAAGCAGAAGGAATCGAAGCTCGTTACTACGTAGACACCGGTCCGGTGCAGGATAAAGTGTGGGCAGAACGTGCTGGAATTGGTTGGATCGCTAAAAATGGTAATCTAATTACGCGAGAGTATGGGAGTTGGGTGTTTTTAGGGGAAATTTTAACCAACTTATCACTCACACCCGATACTCCCCATACCCAGCATTGCGGAACCTGTACCCGTTGCCTGGAGGCTTGTCCGACCGGAGCAATTGTTAAACCTTTTGTCGTAGATGCTAATCGTTGTATTGCTTATCATACAATTGAAAATCGAGCCGAGGAACTTCCCTCATCCATCACCCCCCATTTAGAGGGTTGGGTGGCTGGGTGTGATATCTGCCAGGATGTTTGTCCTTGGAACCAACGCTTTGCTCAACCAACAGATGTAGCCGACTTTGAACCCTATCCGGGGAATGTCGCTCCCACGTTAGCGGAACTGGCGACACTTTCAGATCACCAATGGCATCAACGATTTCCGGCATCAGCGTTGCGACGCATCAAACCTCAGATGTGGCGACGCAATGCCAAAGCCAATCAACAGAAGTAGACCCACAATATCGCCATTGGACTTAAAATTGTACAGAATTTCGATAAAAAGATGAGAATTTTTTCTCAGATCGGTAATTTGATTGCTAATCTAAGCGATAGGAAATGCTTTAGAGCATCTTAATATAGAGAATTCTATAGCCATAAGAGCGAGCCATTATGTCTCAGGATATCAATACTCACGACAAGGCAAACAAGCCATCAACCACTTCCACTGCTATCCAGTCTTGGTCAGCCGAAGCCGATGCGGATAAGTTAATGGATGATTTATTTGCAGATCTTGACCGTATTTTGGAAGGGAGTAGCAAATTACCAACTGAACCGGCTAAACCCGATTATGTATCCTTAAAGTCACTTGTGATGCCTTCCATCACCGCGCCACCTGCTGTGATACCAACTCAAGACTTGGTGGAACAGCCCTCTGAGACGAACCAAGAATCGTCTGAAACCCAGTCTTCAGAAACGAAAGGAACAAAGAGTAGTGATTCCCATGCCAAAAAATCAGGTTGGTCTGTGGATAAATTTTTATGGGTAATGGCTCTAATTTCAGTAGGTCTAACCGCACTGTTGCTCCTAATTACTCAGAAACAACGGTTTGCACCCTGGTTGCCCAATTTTATTGCCTCACCGTCTGCTGACACCCAACTTCCCTCAGAAGCCGATTACGAGTTTGGAGAGTATGCCTTGGAGGCGCTAGAAGCCATTGACCGTAAAGCTGAAGCCAGACAACAAGCTGGAATTGCAGGTGGTGGAACAGGTAATCCTAATCTACCTCCAGGTGCGACCAACTCTTCCGGTGCGATCAATCGTGTCATGGGTGCTAATCCAGCGGGTACAATTTTGGAACGAATCTACTATCCAGTTTATCCACCTCAGAGTTCCTGGATACCCCCTGTACCCCCTGCCAATTCCTCAGTCGCACCGCCGCCAGCCCCAGCGCCTTCACCTGCTGCTAATCCACCTGCACCCACACCACCACCTCCTCAAGTCACGGCTCAAACACCGCCAGCACCACCCCCAACGGTTGCTCCGACTTCACCTACAGCATCAGCATCGCCAACGCCACCAGCACCGCCACCCCCGCCTCCTGTAAACCATACTCTGGTGGGTGTGCTAGAGTCAGACCAACTTTCTGCTGCCTTATTTGAAATTGATGGGATTACTCAGCGGATTAACATTGGCGAAGCCATTGGCACAAGTGGCTGGATGTTAGTTGAAGTGAACAACGGAGAAGCGATTATTCGACGGAATGGAGAAGTTCGCTCTGTTTACACAGGGCAGACGTTCTAAATAAGTAGGGCTTGCTGCATAAGCGTGTAAGTTAGACCAGATAAGGGTTTCCAGCCATTTTTCGACCCAACAAGTGCAAGGTTTTTACACTATAACCGTCTTGCATCCTGGAATTTTCGCCGACAACAGCACCAAATTTTACCTCGACAGAGGGTTAAAACCATTGCAAGAAAGCCTATTCCCTATTGCCTCTCCCCACCACAAGACTTATTCAGCAGCCCC
>NZ_JAVJTO010000114.1:0-24790 GCF_040220235.1 Coleofasciculus sp. B1-GNL1-01 | reverse complement strand
GCCCTATATAGGCAGCTCTAATAAATAGCCTGGGCACACTCGCCGATATGACTTGATTCCCTTTCCCACATACTTGGTTACGGCGAGCGCACCCAGGCTGATTAATAAACTCAACACAGACCTCATAGTCTAAAGTCCAGTGATTTGTATTTCCCGCCCTCTACTTGGCGTTGAAGAAACTGCTCAAGTTCTGGAGTTAAAGACACATTCATTGACTTTACCCTATATCGTGTTAATGATCTTCCTATTCTAGTTCTAGAACTAAAATTCCAAACGCTGCGCCGCCCGTCGTTTCGCCTCCTCCCCCCGGCGGTAATACTTTGCGGTGGTGACCGGACTAGTGCAAGAAGGCAGAAATAACTAGCTAATATCTCCCCCAGCTTCCCCAGCTTCCCCAGCTTCCCCAGCTTCCCCAGCTTCATCGTATCTACGAAGCTGCTCAAGTATTTTCATGCCCGCTGCACTAGCCATCGGGCAAAATCTGTGGTAAAAGTATCCCGTAAAATCGCCTCTCGAATACTTTGGGTAAAGCGAATTAACTCTGTCACATTATGCAGGGAGATTAACATAAAGCCCAAAACTTCCCGCGATCGCACCAGATGACTTAAGTAGGCGCGGCTAAAATTCTGACAGCAATAACAGGGACAAGTCGAATCCAACGCCGTAAAATCCTCCCGAAACCGAGCATTTTTCAAATTCCAGCGTTCCCCCTGAACCAACGCCGCCCCATGACGCCCTAAGCGCGTGGGAATCACACAATCAAATAAATCCACACCTGATGCGATCGCGCGTGCCATTTCTCGATATGTCCCCACCCCCATCAGATAACGTGGCTTATCAACGGGTAAATACGGTGCCGTCGCCGCCACGATGTCATGGATCAAGTCCACCGGTTCCCCCACACTCACCCCACCAATGGCATACCCCGGTAAATCCAAAGACACCAACGACTCAGCCGCCTGACGACGCAAATCCAGATACACACCGCCCTGAACGATACCAAATAAAGCTTGCTGATCCGCACGAGTGTGAGCATTGATACAGCGCTTCAGCCAGCGATCTGTTCGTTCCAATGATGCCTCAATCTCCGCCCGACTCGCTGGATACGGCGGGCATTCATCAAATGCCATAATAATGTCCGCCCCTAGCGCATTTTGGATAGCAATAGACCGTTCTGGGGTGAGATTAATTAACCGTCCATCCCGAGGCGAACGAAAAACCACACCCTCTTCGCTAATTTGTCGCAATTTACTTAAGCTAAAAACTTGAAAGCCGCCCGAATCCGTCAAAATTGGGCGCTGCCAACCCATGAAGTGATGCAGTCCTCCCGCTTGCCGAACAATCGCTTCTCCGGGTTGTAAGTGCAGATGATAGGTATTGGCAAGAATAATGTGGGCTTGTGCTGCTTCTAACTGGGCAGGAGTTAGAGTTTTGACCGTTGCCAAAGTACCCACGGGCATAAACCGGGGCGTTTCAATCAGACCATGGGGACTGTGCAGTAATCCGGCGCGTGCCTTGGTTTGGCTGCACCATGCCTGACATTGAAAGGAAAATGAATTGTATGTTTGAGCCAATGCGGTTAAGGTTTCGTGATCATGCTTTGATTATTGTGGCTGATCATCTCTTTTATTTGCGGATTAGAACGGACATTCCCCCTCATCATCAATTTGTACATCCCACCGGGCATTGAGTACCTGGGTAACCATGGCTTCCAGGGCTTCGGCGTTGAGGGTTTCCACCGATTGCTCATGTAAAGGGTTGGATAAGGGAATCAGCCTTAGCCGACGGTTATCCTGGACTAAATCGAAATAAGCCTGCTTTTCCGGCGTCTGATGCAGTTGCAAGTAATCAAAACTCTGGACATTGATGTAGATAGCTTGATTCGCAATCAGGGTAGAACGGCGGGAATCGGCAAAGACTTCCAGCACATATCCTTCTCCCTCACTTTGCTTGTTGCTATCGATGGTGTGAATATAGCGGACGCGACCCAAATCAGTGAGTAGGCGTCCCATGTCCTGCTTATTGATAATAATGCCCGTATCAATGATACAAGGAGCGGGAAGTCGGCGTGGAGGTTGATGATAACTCATGGGTAAAGCCTATGATGCATAAGGGGCTGATATTGCCTTGCAAAGAGTATTGGCATTCGTGTAAAACCCGACTGAAAAACCTAATGCTTCGATTTTAGCGACTGCCCAGCTAAAGGCAAGTCAGAAGCTATGACAATCAAGAATCAGAAATTCATCCACGGGCTCGTGCCAGTGGATTATTATCTGAAATACTTGAGTGTTACGGGTATTACAGTAGGGTTACTAAACCATACTATCCCAATATTCACCCGCTATTCATCGGACAATATACGTAAATTTCTGTGTAGTGAACTATGAACCCAAATCCTGAGCCACGCAATATCTCTGTGACACCTGTATCCCCGTGCTTCCGGGCTTACCTGCACCTGTGTCCCTCTAAATTAGATTATTCTCCATGAAGGGGTTTAGAGTGCAATCGATGTGGCAAGCGGTGCAAAAGTCCTGGCAGTCTTGGTTGGGTGCTATCACCTTTTATACTTGTATCCCCATTCCCATGAGTTGGGGATTAGACTTTGAGCGCATTGCCCGTTGGGCACCTGTCGTAGGACTATTTATTGGCGTTCTATTAGCCATGCTAGACGCTCTGTTGCAACACTGGGGTATGCCCCACTTGACCCGGAGTGGGATTATCGTGGTGAGTTGGGTAGCACTAACCGGAGGACTACATCTAGATGGCGTGATGGATACGGCAGATGGCTTAGGTGTACAAGATCCGAAGCGACGACTGGAGGTGATGGCAGATAGCGTTACTGGGGCGTTTGGGGCGATGGCAGCGATCGCGCTACTCTTACTAAAAATGGCGGCGCTTACGGATATTGAGACTCATCGCTGGTTTGCCTTGATTAGTGTAGCCGGATGGGGGCGCTGGGGACAAGTCGTGGCGATTTCGATTTATCCGTACCTCAAACCCACAGGAAAAGGCGCATTTCATCAACCAGGGATTCGGGTGCCGATTGATAGTCTGTGGGGGGCATTTTTACTCTTGGGGGTATGTGGATTACCTTTAATCGTGAATAGAGGTAGTCTGGTGCTAGCGATAATTAGCGCCGGAGGAGGATGTGCGATCGCGCTTTTGATCGGGTTCTGGTTTTACCGCCAGTTGGGAGGACATACAGGGGATACTTATGGGGCAGTGGTGGAATGGACGGAAGCCTTATTGCTCTGTTTACTGACAATATTTTTGTGATTGATAACCCTATTGAACCTGGGACAAAAGCTTATACATGGATACGGATACAACGGTCTTTTTGGGCTGAATTAGAGTCTACCAATATTCAGAAGTTCTTACTTTAGTGAGGTTTTCAGGTGTTTCTTGCTTTGAGGGACGAATCCAATAGTCATTGTAAAACTTTTGCCCAATTTCATGATTATCCCAACGTCCTCCCTTTATGCCAAATAAAATTTGAGTGGCTCCACCAAGATGTATACCAACTTTACCCATTTTTTTTGCGTGAGCAACAAGGGGAAGAGAATACGCTCCCGCACCTACGATAAGGGCATCAAACTCTTTTTGCTCCATTTCATTTTTCATGTAATTTAGCGCTTCAATCCAACTATCAAACTCTGATTTAACGATAGAATCTGACAAAGGAGCTTTAATTGTATTTAACTCAAATACAGGAAGGCAATCTTTATTTACCCATATTTTACTTCTGTTTTTATATTGTTTTTCTATACTTTCCGCAAAAGGATGAATGACTAATATTTTTTTGTTTTCTAAATATCTACTCCAAGGATCTTCATGATAGTAAGGTTCTAATGCCTTTAGATCTATTGCTTTTGCTTTAATTGCATAGTTTTTAATTATATTAGCTTCTCCATAATTGAACCACGCTGCTAGAAGATCAAGGTCTTTTATAGCATCTATGAATTGGACACAAAATGTTTCAATTATTTTATTATTTTTTGGAAAAACACCTGAATAACTATACAAAAATTGACATGATTTTGATGAAGAATTTATTTCACCTTGACTTAAAAATTCGCGGATAACTTGGTTTTCTGTCGCTCCTATTTTACCAATAGCTGATGGAGTTTGCTTTTTCAGTAGCTGACCGATTAATTTATTTCCATCAGTCATCGTTAATATAGTAATATTTCTATAGCTAATTTTTTTATATAAAAAGCCTCTTAATTTCATGACTTGGCTTTTGAAGGGAAATTTCATAACATTCTTTCCTTTTAAATTATATCTATTTTAAATCAATTGTTGACATCTTATGCTTTTGTTACCCCAAATGATTTATACTTCACATAAAAACCTCCTAAAATCAACAGCACAATCGCAATCGTTCCAATACCCAGAGGACTAGGAACCCAATATACCACAGTTAGGCTGTTAAGTTGACCCGGAATCAGAGTCCACACAAGCTGATGTCCATCCTCATAAATCTGGGGCGTAATCGTATTATTCCCTAAATCAAGAATGTTTGCCCCCCAAGGAGTCTGTAAACTAAACTGCAAATCCAACAGCGAACCCGGACTAACGATTACACTCCCCTTTGCCGAAAGCACGGCTAGCGATCGCAAATCTAGTTCATAGTTTAACTGATTCCGTTGCACCACAAAAAAGCTACGTTGATCCAAACTTAACGTCGAGTCAAGACTGGGTAAATCAACAGTTCCCCTATCCTTAGCCTTCCTAGCCGTTGGGTTGACTGGATTGAAAAATTGGTTAAATTTGGTGGTTAATTCCTGCCCATTACTAAATGGAATTGTGACTACCAGCGTTTGCGGAGAACGGCGCGTCGTTTTTCCGTGGAGTTCCTTAGCACGTCGTTCAATACTTTTGAGCCATTCAGTTGCTTGAGCATTACTAAAACTTCTCAGTTGTTCTCCCAAGCGGATTTGCTGCACAATCGCGCCGTGGTTTTCATCCTTGACGTTGACTAAAACATCATATTTAACGCAGCCAGATAGGAGTAATGACACCAGCAGGACAACCCCAATCATCCGTAGGCGACTGAGAACTGAACGAACGACCAAAAATTTATTTATCAATCCTGGCTTCACCAAATTTACTCCTTATTATCGTATTTTTGCTGTATTCCTGGGAATACCAGTACAGTTATTATAGGATTTCACCACTATTTTAATTCATTCTTTTTATTATTAATAAGGGCGGGTTTTGTTGATAGATTATCGGTGTGGATCACCATTAAACGGCTAAACCCGCCCCTACAACTTACTTTTTACTTTTTACACTTAACTTTTCAAATAACAGACAAGGTAGATAAGCGCTTCCCCCAACCCATTCGGGTGACACTCCTAAATCGACTAGACTTTTAAACGCCTCAAAAATGCTACCCGCTACCATAGTATTTTTAACCCGACCCACGATTTCCCCATTCTCGACTTTGTAACCTAAATCCAGATTCACGGAAAACTCCCCAGCTAGCTGATTCGATTGACCGGCACCCAACACTTGATCAACAATCAGCCCTTCTTTCATCCCAGCAATTAAATCCGGCATGGCTGTCTTTCCTGGAATCATGCACAGATTCACCAAATCGGGTATGGGACGAGATAACCCACTCCGGAAACCATTCCCACTGGGTTGACATCCCCCTCGCGCCGCCCAACGTCGATCCCAGTAAAATTGCTTAACACTACCATTTTCAATTAATACTTTTCTTTGGGTAGGTGTTCCTTCATCATCAAACGGACAAGCGGAAGCACCGATACTGGGGTCTTCAAATAAGGTTAAACGTGGATCAAAGAGTTGTTCACCTACTTTATCCGCTAAAGGAGACGCCTTTTGTACCACAGCTTGCCCAGAAAGAATTGTATCAAACAAGCGCCCAATGGTACTGGCTACTGCTCTGGGTGTAAATAGAACCGGAAACGTTCCACTGCTGATCGTCGCCTGTCGCTCTGCCCGTTTATACTTTAGCAGCAAGTCTTGCAGGATGCGATCGCAATCCGGATACCCATCCCGCTGAATATCATAGCTATAAGCCTGAAGAAAGTCTTCTCCCTTAACTAAGTTCCCTGAGAGACTAGCACTCAGGATTTGGCGGCTACGTTGTGTCCAAACGTTACTCGTGGTAGCAATTTTCACCGAACTCGAGCGAATGTGAAACCCGACATCCACCAATATATCTGGGTTATAAGCATGAACCTGCTCAATTAACCCTTGTCCCACCTCAACCAATTCTTGGGTGGGCGGGGGCTGAAAATCGCTGGTCGGTGTCGTCAGTTGTACATCCCTAGCCAACTCAAACTCGACGGGAGCGCCAATTTCAGACGTTTGTATCGCAGCGGACACCAATTCGTCTAGGCGACTCAAATCAGTAGAACTGGCAAATCCCAGACGTCCATCACATACAAGTCGCAGCGCTATTCCCTCACGGGCTTTGGTTTGCAGGGATTTTAAACGATTATTTTCAAAGGTAATGGGTGTATCTTGACTAGACAAATAGTAAACCTCAGCCGCTTCTGCCTGCTGAGTGGCTTGATTTAAAATCCGCTCCAGCGTTGAATCACTCAATGATAATCTCTCACTTTATCGAGTTGCCTTTCTCTTTTCATATAATATGAAAGGTTGGGTAGTCAATTCGATTATGCTTTTTTTGGCGGGGCAAAACTTTGAAAAACTGCAAAGTGACCAGAACCAGATAAAGCGGATTGATTAATAGGTAGCGCTTCCAAAGGCGAACGGGTTCTTGCATAAATCGATAGAGCCATTCTAAACCGAACGTTTGCATTAAAATTGGGGCTTCGTGAACTTGACCCGCATGCATATCAAACGCAGCACCGACACAGAGTATAGGACAATCCAAGCGATGGCGATGAGTAAACGCCCACTCTTCTTGCTTTGGACATCCTAAGCCGACAAAAAGGATACCTGCTCCCGATTGGCGAATGGTTTGCACGTACTCCGCATCTTCCTCTGGAGTTAATGCTCGAAATGGTGGAGAGATTGCGCCAGCGATTTTCAAGTTAGGGTATTTTTGAGTCAGCTTGACTTGCAATTGCTCTAATATAGCGTCGGTTGAACCATAGAGAAAAATACTCACACCTTCAGCCGCTGCTTGTTCGCACACCCTTAACATAAGTTCAGGTCCCCGGACGCGATCTCGCAGATATTTTTCCCCCGATTTGCGAAACAGATTCAGCGCCCAGCGTACAGGTTGACCATCTGGGGTGACTACAGTAAAGTGGTTCAGGCGATAGCCATGACCTTGGGGGTCAAGATAACCACGCATCATGCTATGCACATCTGTCGCCGCTACTGTACAAGATTGATGCTGTTTGGCGTTTTGAATGATCAGATCGGTACATTCCTCATAGCTTGTCCGATGCACGCCAATTCCGATGACACTGGTTTGACTGGGAGACACTGGTAATGTTTGAGTATTCATTCCTATTTCCTCATAGCTGCCCAAGCAGGGTTTCGCATTTTTATCGCCCGAAGTCCCAAAACCTTGTTTCTGTAGACCTGGAGTGAGCCAGACGCACGGTCAACGGCTTTTTAGGTTGTCCTCATCTCGCTCCTCGCTCAGTCTGGGGAGTTAGGTGTGAAACTATTTTGGGTTGGAGACTAAAATCCTTTATGGGAAGCAATTTACTGTGAATTGCTCAGTCATGTCAATAGTTGTACATAGATTGAAATGTAAATCAACCAATTGCGAGTCTTTATGTAAAGTCTCTTTACAAATATTTGTTAAGAGAGTCAACCGTTCCATCTGTAATAAGTAGTCGGACAAAAGAAAACGGTACTATATTAAATTTTGTAAATCGCCCTCAAACCTTTACTGTTCCCTGTTCCCTAATCTCAACCGTTAACTTTAATTGTGTCCACCCACTTATGACTAATCCAAGTTAACTTCTTCCTTTTGGGTGAGGGCAAGGCAGATGGCAGATGATAAAAGGGTTGGTCAAATCTACTGTGAAGTTTTCATGAAGATACGACAGGCTGTTTATGAAGAGTCTGTAAAGAGTCTATTTTTGGGTAGACAGTAGTTGATTAAATTCAGTAGTTTTACTACAGACAGAGAAAATATACTTACAGGGTTCAGTCTAGCGATTAAAGTTTTAACAAGTCCCTCGACTTGAAACATGATCTAAGTCAACTCGGTGACACTGTTTAGTTCGCATCATTGTTCATGGATTATGAGCTGTAATCCGAGTTTGATGATGTATTAACACGGTGACACCCTGTATAAAATCCCCTGACCTAGATCAACGTTGAGTTCAACGTTCTGGGCGAGGGATAGATTTAATCTCGCAAAAAACGGGTGCATGCTAAATTATGACTACCATTACGGTTACAAGCGCTGCTGACAGTGGAGCGGGTTCTCTGAGAGCTGCGATCGCGCAAGCCCAGGCAGGAGATACAATTCAATTTGACTCTAGTCTGGCCAACCAAACTATTACTCTAACCAGCGGTCAACTAGAAATTAATAAAGATATAATTATTGATGGCGAAAATGCCCCCGGTTTAACTATCAGTGGAAATAAAACATCCCGCGCTTTTTTGATAAAGGGTAATTCATTTAGTGATTTTCTTGATGTTACTCTACGGAATTTTACCATCGCAAATGGCAAAACTAGTGGAGTCGATAAAGAGCTGGCAGGCGCTGGAATTTGGACAGCAAGTGGTACAAAACTCACGGTAGAGAATAGCCTATTTAAAAACAACCACGTTCAGGATTATGGAGGAGGTGCTATCTTTAGCGGGTGGCGCAGTACAACTGTTGTAATTAACAGTAAATTTGAGGAAAATAGTGCATTAGGTAACGAAGATCGGGGTGGCGGTGCGATTACGATTGATACCGAAAGCTCTCTTACTGTTATCGGTAGTGAGTTTGTTGATAACAAGTCAATTAGAGGTGGTGCAATTAATGTTCCTCTCGGCACTCTAAAAGTAGAAGACTCGACTTTTATCGATAACCAAGCAACTTTAGGTGGGGCAATTTACAACCTTTTAGGAGGTCTGAACGTCAAAAACTCCACTTTCTTTCAAAACAGCACAACGGGTGACGGTGGGGCAATTTTCACGGATGGGGCTTCCCTTAAAGATGATGGTCAAACTTCTGGCACTATCGAGATTCGTCATAGTCGGTTCGATCGTAATACGGCTGTCGGTGGTGGCGGTGGACTTTTTCTATTTGTTTATGATGCCGACAAAGTTATCCTGGAAGATAGTACAATTATTAATAACCAGGTTACAACAAGTGTCAACGGATTCGCCGCTGGTGGTGGCGTCCGGCAAGACCGAGGTGAGTTTATCGTCCGTAATACTACCTTTGCCAACAATCGAGTCATCGCGTTGGCGGAGTACCCTTCATTGGGTCAAGGTGGGGGTTTGTGGGTAGGAGATACTGAGCGAGTTACGATTGACAATAGTACCTTTTACGGGAACCGAGCAGAAGCAACTAATGGTAAAGGGGGTATTGGTGGAGCAATTCGTTTATCCAATGATCCTTATCCCACATCCATTACCAACACCACCATTGCCAATAATTACGCTGGGTTTCAAGGTGCAGGATTTTGGGCAGAAGAGTCAGCAAATGTCACACTGGCAAATACCCTGGTTGCCGATAACTTTGCAGACAATGACGGTGAGGATTTAAAGGTTAATCACCACACGAATATTACGTTCAAAGATGGGGGCGGAAATTTCCAATCAATAGAACCCGCTCCTAGTGACACTAAAATTACTCCGGGTGTTACGGTCATTGACCCTGAACTGGGGAAATTTATAGATAATAGGGGTACGGTGCAAACACCACCCTTACCCGGTAATCCAGATGTAACAGCCGGGGCTGGAATTAGCCTTCCTAGAGGTACATTTCCTACAGATCCAAGTGACTTAATTGTTACAGCAATTTCAGATACAGAAATTGAACTAACGTGGGCAGATCGGAGTAATAATGAAACAGGGTTCAAAATAGAGCGATCGCGCGACCAAGAGAATTGGACTGTCTTAACCACAACAGCGGCTGATGTTACCCGTTACCGGGATACTGACTTAACAGCGAACACACAATACTACTATCGCCTTAGGGCAATTAACGAAATTGGGGCGTCCTCTGCTACTTTCGCCCAGGTAACCACGGATAACATAACCAACCCTCAACCCATCCAGGAACCTGCGCTGAGTCGGACATCCGAGGATATTTTCCAGATCGCAGGAGACTCGGATGCGGTTCAACTTCAATTTAATTTAACGGGAAGTGACACGGATACACTTAATGAAGTTGGAATTTTTTTGGTGGATGATGAGTCGGGTTATATTAACGGTATCGCTCCTGGGGAAACTGGGTATCTGGAAGCAGCACTCAGCCAATCCCAAGTTATTTTCTCAGTGCTTCCCGGACATCAGTTTCCTGATTTGAGCTTCACCCGTCAATTTGGGGTGGATGGGGGTCAGGACTTTGGGTTTTACCTGGTTAAAGAGAGTACCACCGATACAGTACGGGCTGAGTTGGCGGCTGGAGGTACTCCTGATAATATATTTTTTGGCTTGACCTCTGCCAATGGGGATCAGTTTGACCCTGTACAGGTATCAGAATTGGGAGATGATGGTTATCAGCTAGCGTGGGAAGATGGGGACGATGGAGACTTTGATGACTTAGTTTTCACGGTTCAACTCACGGAGACTGATTCAGGAATCGGAACTCTGTTACAAGGAGGACAAGAAGGGGAAATTATTGATTTACGGGATCACGTAACAGGTATGGTTCCAGCTCAGTTTGGCGTAAATAGTGACGCGGATTATGACAATAGCTTTGGATTTTATGCGATCGATGACCCGAATGGTCGCATTGGGGATTTGCTTCCCGGTGATCCCGGTTATGCTGAGGTGGCGGTTCGTCAGCGGTTGGACACAGATGCAGGACTCCCGGCTGGGAAAATCCTTGCCCCGTTTATCATCGCTGATGGTACAGCCGAGGAATTTTTGGCAGAAAATCCCCATAATCAGAGTGGTGAAGACGTGATGGCTTATTTTGCCTTTATCGGAGCTAACGCGGATGGGGTAGACCACGTCCGCTTGCTGGGGGATAATACCATTGGGTTCGAGGATCAACTGGGTGGGGGCGATCTCGACTATAATGATTTATTGGTTCAGGTAAATTTTGTTTAAAAACTATAGGGACTTTAGCAGAAAGACTTACAATTAAATCTCTCGAATAATAGTCTGTAAATTACATTGGGAAGTCTCTTAAGTTTTTCCAAAGAGGTACTCCACTGATGAAAATTTTAGTATCTGCCTATGCCTGCGAACCCGGTTGCGGTTCCGAGGAAGGAGTGGGTTGGAATATGGCACTAGCACTCGCGAAGTACCATGAGACTTGGGTGCTAACCCGAACGATTTTCCGCGCTCCTATTGAGGCAGAACTTACTCGTAACCCCATCCAAAACCTGCATTTTATATATTTCGATCCCTTGAATTGGACTGAAGATTGGAGAGGCAGGCAAGGGGCAGTTCAACTGCACTACTATCTATGGCAGATTCAAGCTTATTTTGTGGCGCGTCCGTTGCATAAGCAAATTAATTTTGATTTGGTACATCATGTTACATACGTCAAGTTTTGGTCTCCAAGCTTCCTAGCGCTGTTGCCAATTCCCTTCATTTGGGGACCTGTGGGCGGTGGTGAACAAGCACCTAAGCCCTTCTGGCATGATTTTAGTGGTTGGGGAAAGGTTTACGAAACCCTGCGAGACTTAGCTCAACGGCTAGGTGAGCAAGATCCATTTACTCGGATTACGGCTCAGCGAAGTATCTTAGCTCAGGCGACAACGGAGGAAACTGCTAAACGTCTGTTGAGATTAGGCGCGACCAATGTGCAGGTGTTTTCCGAAACGGGGTTATCTAAGCCAGAGCTAGCCCGCCTAGAACAGTGTCCAATCCCAGAGAATTCTCCCATGAGATTTATTAGCATGGGTCGGCTTTTACACTGGAAAGGCTATCATCTAGCAGTACGTGCCTTTGCCAAGGCAGAATTATCAGCGGCTGAGTACTGGCTGCTAGGAGATGGACCTGAACGAGAACGGCTACAAGCTCTGGCTGAAAAGCTAGGGGTGGCTTCCCAAGTCAAATTCTGGGGAAAGCTACCGCGTGAGCAATTGATGGATAAGTTAGGACAATGCCATGTCTTAGTTCACCCGAGCCTACACGATTCTGGAGGATGGACGTGCTTGGAAGGAATGGCGGCTGGACGACCGGTGATTTGCTTGAATTTGGGTGGACCTGCCACTCAGGTTACCCAGGAAACAGGTATTAAGGTGTCAGCCTCTGATCCCCAAGAAACTGTAAAGGGTTTAGCTGAGGCAATGACACGTTTAGCGGGTGATTCCGAGTTACGAGTTCGGCTAGGACAAGCCGGTCAAAAGCGCGTCAAGGAGGTTTATGATTGGGAGGTTAAAGCAGAAATTTGGGTTCAGCTTTATCAGAACGTTGTAGCACAAAAGTAACCCATTGATAGCAATGCAATAGTTATGGAACGGAAACTTAAACTGACCACGCTGGGTCTTGAACTGGCACGAGCGGATAGATGGCCCCATGGATGCCCAATTCTCAAGGCATGGCGTGGTGCTTATTCTCCAGCGTTTAATCAGGTGGTTCAAGAGACATTTGAAATTGTTGAGGATGAAGAGGCTGACGCATTTCTACTACCATCGAATGTGACGTTCTATTCCCCTAAGCAACTCCAGCAGATTGGCGCAATAGTGTCTATGCTACAATTACCGTCAATTGGCTTTGATATCAGCCATGAGCGGCGAAAACCGAAGTGGCTGGACTATATTATCCGATTTTCTTGGTATCGTTCACTTCAAGAACCAGGGGTGATTATTAGTCCGGCATTTCTGGGGGGGGACGGGTTTGATCTGATGGCGGAATTGGGTATCCGCGACTGGCAACCTATGGAAAAGGAACCTCTGCCAACGGTGAGTTTTTGTGGTCGCGAGGGGGGAACATTAGGACTTGCCATCTGGAGAATGATGCCCAAGAGTTTGACTCGGCGTATGGCAACTAATTTTTTCTGTAGCACAACTCGCGGTATCCGGATGACCTGTTGTCACCCACTACGAACCGATACGATGCAAGTTGTAGAAAAAGATTCTCGCATTAAAGCGGATTTTATCGGGCGAAAGCATGAGGGAATGAGTCCTAACGTACAAGGAAACTTGCGTCAGCAATTCCTGGACAATTTGATGGGTAATGCCTATGCTCTCTGCGTTCGCGGCACGGATAATTATAGTTGGCGATTCTATGAGGCGCTTTCTTTAGGTAAGATCCCGATACTTATTGATACAGACTCTATGTTGCCTTTGGAAGAAGAGATTCCCTGGGATCAGTTGATTGTTCGAGTCCCTTCTACCCGTTTGCCGGAGTTGCCTGAGCGGTTGATGGAATGGCATTCTCGGCTTTCTCCGTCTGAATTTCGCGACTTGCAGCGAGAGTTGCGGTCACTTTTTGAGCGGCTAACGCCAGCACAGTTTTATCCGCAGCTATTTCGGAAAATGTTACAGTGACAACTTTCAGACACTCCTATAAGTACAGTAGACCCATGGTTAAGATAAATAAATATTTGAAAACGGTATCATTTAACGTGAGAAAAGCATGGGAGGCAAGAATTCCGAAAGGTATCGTTTGTCGCCCCTACAAGTTTATCTACTTTCCGGTTCCGAAAGCAGCTTGTACCAGTCTCAAGCAAGTAATTGCTGATCTTTGTGGACTTGAGCATAAGTTTGATCCTAACTTTATCGATTTTGAATGGGTTTCAGGTCAACGGTTAAATGAATTTCCTGATTATTTCCGGTTCACTGTGGTTCGTAATCCTTGGGATCGATTGGCTTCATGTTATGGAAATAAAATAAAATCTGCTAATAATCCTTTTCCCTCTACCTTTGATCGCTATAATCAAGTTTTACAGGTGAAAATTTTTTATCCGGAAATGCCCTTCGACCAATTTGTGAAAAGGGTGGTACTAATTCCGGATGTATTATCGGATGAGCATTTTCGTTCTCAAAAAAGACTTGTCTGTGATCCGAAGGGGCGTTTATTGGTACATAAAGTTGCTAAATTAGAAAATTTAAATGAAGATTTAACTGAAATTTTCAAAACATTGCAGTTGCCAAGTATCAAGATGCCCCATCTTAATCAAACAAGTTCCCGTAGATATAAAGATTATTACGATGATCAGCTGCGGGATTTAGTAGCACGCCGTTATCGCTCGGATATAGAAATGTTTGGCTATACGTGGTGATGATTACTTGATGAATTGATAACAAGATTTGACGGAGTAAATTGTTGGCACCCCCTTAATGGTTCAAGGCAAAAGACGTCACCTCTACCAAGAACTTAGCCGCAGCTTCTGGATTATGCTGGGCAATAAACTGCTGTGATTGTTGACCCATTGAGACAATCAAGTCTGGATTATTCATAAAACGTCTCATCTGTTCAGCTAATTCTTCCGGATGATAGGGGTCAAAGATATAACCATTGTCTCCTTCCAGAACAAGTTCAGATGAACCCGCCCATTTAGAACACAAGATAACGTTACCAAAAGCCATGGCTTCTAGCAAAACTACCCCCCAGATATCCTCTAAAGTGGGAAAAACGAATACATCGGCTTGACGGAAATAAGCACCCAAGCGGTCATAATTTCCCCAACCTACCCAGTGTACAGAATCGGTTAACCCCTGAGTTTGACTATAGGCTTCTAGTTCTTCCCGTTGTTCTCCATCACCTACGATGAGCAACGTATATTTTTGATAGCCCTGCTGCTTGAGCATCGTGCAAGCCTGTAAGAGCAACTGAAGTCCTTTGCGGGGGATGACTTTGCCCACAAACAGAAAAATGGGATGCTGTAACTCGGGTTTAGGTTCTGAGTCCTCTTCTTGACATCCCAGTAAGGTTTTGACATCCGGTACTTGGTAAGGTCGAGCAAAAACCCGTTGTTCTTCAGCACCTAAGACTTTGGTCAGATAATTTTTGCCACCACTCGTATTTGTGATGAAGGCATCCGCGAAGCGAACCATTGCGCTTCGCAGAATTAAACGGGATCTGGAATTGATATAGTCTATGGTTGGGGAACTGCCATCGTAAACAATAACAACCTTCCACATTCCTAAGGGTTTAAATAGTAGAGCGAGGAGCGTCCAGAGAGAAAAACCACTAACAAAGATGACATGAGGTCGAAACTTGAGCAGATAACCGAGAATTTTAGGAGATACAACAATTAACCCGGGACTGTAACCAGCACATTGAGTTGTGGGGACAAATTGCGTTTTTCCCACAACTTCAACGGTAAATGTTCCTTCAAATCCTGGAACAAATCCTTCCCAATATCCCGTATAAATGGTAGTTTTTGGAAACGTTTTTGAGAATTCTTTAAACAACGGCTGCCAGTAATTTTGTCTTTCCATGGACGGAAGCAGCCAAGCGACACGAATATTTGCCCTACTGTTCACTTTTAATTACTCCAATATTCAGTCACCTAAACCACATTAAATAAAAAAAGCTACAAATCTTGTGTAGAGACGTAGTCGGCTACGTCTCTAGTTCATATATTCATTTTTTTACGTTGTTCTTTTGTGGCATAGAAATGGGATTGCCTAAATCGTCCATTTTCCTTAACAAATGCCATATCGACTTGAGCCAGTGCGCCATCAAGGGGACGAACGCAATTGCCAAAAATATCATAGACCACAAATTCCTGGCTTTTCATATAAGTTACAATTTCGTAAAATTGGGGACTATTAACCATGAATTCAAAAAGAGACACTTCCAGGATAATCAGTTCTGTCTCTTGCAGTACATTTTTTGCCCCTTCTAGCACGTCTAGTTCTGCTCCCTGAACGTCTAGTTTAATCAGATAGGAGCCTTTTAAATTCTTTTCGGAACATAAATCATCAAGGGTTACCATGGGGACTTCACGGGGAACTCCATCAGCATCACTGCCTTCCATTTCTTTGAGGATCGATGATCCCTGTATGCCTGGGTGAACGTTGATGATAATGCTTCCAGGACTTTTGCCAGCAGCGGCGATGACGTATTGGGCTTTGTATTTCTGGCAGATATCTTGGAGGAATCCTTCACACTCGGCTACGGGTTCGACGAGGAGATGGTTAGCTTGGGGAAATTTTTCGTACAGTTCAAATGTGCCATAAGCGACACCGACATCAATGACGGTTTTGGGTTGGAAGTCGAGAGATTTGACGTGATCAAGAACTCCCGCTAGGGACGTTCTCACTCGGCGGCGCGGGATGTCAAAGCCAAGGGGTTTGAAGGTGTTGTAAGCAATTTTTTTCAAAATCTCTCGCGTTCTCATTCTGGGACTCCATGGTTGAAAAAGTAGTGGTAAAATATTAGTTTTTGCTCAAGCGTCTCTGAGTTGTCATGTTTTATTATCCTCGGCAGCACCAAAGATTGAAATTGAAACCAATCTGACATAAGGGAGTATCCAAAAGAAAAACCACAACCGATTAGCATGGCGCTGGCAAAACACCTTTGATTCGGCGGGTGGAAACCCTTTGATTTGATTGGCTTTTTGCCATCGCTGTCTCAGGGTTAATTCGGGGGCTAACCAGGCATGGGCTTGGGGAGGGTTAGTTTGACATTTTCCGGTATATCCCGGGGCTACCCAAACAGTACACCCTTGTTGTTGAGCCCGCAAGCCGTAATCAATGTCGCCAATGCTATGGGTAAAGGCAGGATTTAGATTGCCAACGGCTTGGACAACGGAACGGGGGATTAAGACACAGTTACCATTCATGGTGTCAACGGGTTGAGGATCTTTACCGGGTTCTACAAGCTTATATTTGAAGGGATGCCACCAGCTATTTCGCGCTAAACCACCATAGGTGAGTTTCCCGGTTTCGGGATGTGCCATAGAACCAACGACAATCGCCTTGTCCTCCCCTTGTGCGGCTAGATGGTGAGAGGTAGTGAGTAAGGAAGCGATCGCCTCTGGGTAAAGTACGGTATCATCGTTGAGCCAGAGGTAGTAGTCGTAGTCGTGTTTGAGTGCCTCAGCAAAGGCTTTGTGCATACCTCTGTTCCAATAGAGGTTTCCATCCCCTGGGAGAATCTTAACCTGAGGATAAGTTTGTCGCACTGCCTCAGTTGTACCGTCGGTGCTGCCATCATCGACTAAATATACATCCAGGATGACTTCAGCCGGGAGTACCTGGTTAAACAAGGCGTCTAGACAAGCTAAGGTTTTGGGTTTACGGTTATGGCAAGTGATCAGGATGGCAGTGCGATCGCGGTTCATATTCTAGATTGAGATGAACGAGTGGATACCCAGTGTAAGTTTGGGTTGGAATTTGGTTGGAGGTTCTCACCCGTGACAAGGAAATAACCAAGTGATGTATAATTTTTTATGTTATACGAAAATGATTCAATATAGGTGACTTTGTGATTTTTTTTACTTGCCCAGTCACAAAATTTGCCAAATCAAAAAAAACAACTAGATTAAGGAAGCCTCTAAAATGCCCAATATTAGCTGTATTATTGTCAGTTACAATAATGAAATACTTTTGAAGGATGCTATTACTAGCGTAATTGATCAGACTTTGCCAATAGCTGAAATTATTATTGCAGATGATTGTTCAACAGATAACTCAAGAGCTTTAATTGCGTCCTTTGCTCATAAGTACCCCCAAATTTGCCCTATCTATAGGGAAAAGAATATTGGAGTGGCAGCCAACAGAGACTTAGCCATTAGAGCAGCTAAAAGTGAATTAATTACAACACTGGATGGAGATGATTGGTACTCTTCACAAAAAATAGAGCGTGAGTTCCTAGCAATGAAAAATAATTCCAAAATCGTGGCTTTTTCGGACGTTTATCTTGCACATCAAGACATAATATATAGTCGTGTTTTAGATCTGTCAGAGTTGGCGAGTTTGCAGAGAAGAGAAAGGTTACGTTGGATGGTTAATAATGTAGTAAAGATACCTAGAGATATGTTACTCCCCAAAAAACTCTATTTAGATGTTGGGGGTATACGAGATAGTTTTGCTACTTATGAAGATTGGGATTTTAAAATACGGCTAGCGGCATCTTCCAATCAATGGGTGCATTCGGGTATCGTAGGTAGTAATTATCGTCAGACTGAATTTGGGCTATCTAAAATGGGTTTACTCAAGCATTTTCAAGATCAGTGCAAGGTACTAATAGCAAATCATGAACTACTCAAAGAGCATCTTAGTGAGCATGAGTTTTTGCTGGCTGTTTCCGAAGTTCTTATGAGAGCAGGACGTTCCTTTTTTGGTATTCGTAGCAAATTAAGGAAATTACGCAACTTAAAACTTTGAATTCATCAAGATAAATAGATTGCACTTTATCTACTGCCGAAAAAAATTATCATCATCATTCATTAGTTGGTTCAAATAAATTTGACTAAAGCCTCTGATGTTAAAGGGGAAATTAAAAAAAAAATTAAACTGATTCTACTATAAAAATTGCTTTAAACATGACAAAAATGAGGGAATTTTATTGAGGCTTATCAGCAGTCATATTCAAGACAAAATTCCAGTATTCTATAATCATAGATGAAGCTATGTCGGCTAACTTTCTAATGCTGGTTTCAATGGGCAGATATCGATAGCGAAAGGAAGCCAGCCTAGAATCATTTTCTTGATAGAGGATATCTTGAGCAAAGTTACCCCAGCGCGGTGGCATCAAATCTAGTGTCATACCCGCATGAGCAGATGGTAGCAGCATATTGGAGCCATGAACACCGATAACTAAACGACTTTCTGAGTAAAGTTTACACATTTGCTTCTCTATTTTTTCGTCAAATTTATCAATTCTTACGTCTTCTATCCATTTAGGGAATTGAGTCTGTGTACCTAGTCCTGCAACCACAAATTTTGCTTCAGAAACCTGTAACCTAATTTTCTTAAATAAGCGTTTTACCCGCCAATTTTGGATCAATAATCCCAGGTGAAGTATTCTTAGTTTTCTGATGAGTCGGAAAAAAGACATACTACACCATGGACGATCCTCACGCCAAATAAATGTTATCTTAATGTCTTTTTGTTCAAAGCGATGCTTTTCTACTCCCGTAAACTGAGTAATATCAAACTGACAAGGATGGGAATATGCCTTGCTAATATAAATCTTATCAAATCGTTTCAATTCTTCATTGACAAACTCAGCAAAGCTAGGATAGTAACATTGTCCCTTTTTAAGAGGGATTGGCACTGTCCACACTTCAGCAACGCCTTCGGGAACCATCCATCTCAGGAATTGGGGAATTATAATGATTAAGCCGGAATCCGAATGATGATCTAAATGCCTCTGAGCATTAAGCAACTTGAGTAAACAATGTCCGTACAGATAGTCAATGCAGTTTAAAATAATAACTTCATGACAAACCCGAAAAACGTCTTTAGAAATGTTCAGCCTTTCAAGTTCAGGATTTTGAATAGATTTCAATAGGTGTGTTGCTAAACCGACTTGATTCGTTTCATACCCAAACAAAGATCCTTTCATGTAATCAATTTGATAAGGCTTGTGAATAGCATGACTAACGCGGAGACTTTCCAGTAGTTCCGTCTGACATTCAACACATTTAGAGTTAACCATAACGTGCATTCCCATAAAGTATACTTGAATAGGTTTGAGAGGACTTTGACAATAGGGACAAATTGACGGGTGTTGAATAATAGGTTTAATTTCAATCATCGGATCAACTCCATTAATCTTGAAGCACCTTTATAAAAGTTGAAAGAGCGGAAAATCATTTTGCCAACTAATCTTAGTTCGCTAAAATAAAAATTCATAATCACAATTACTATAAAATAAGTAATAAGTGTAGCTAAAGTAGCGCCAATTGCTCCAAATTTTGGAATTAATATCCAGTTAATTACAATATTTATTAATGCTCCTACACCACTTAAATAAAGAGAGTATTGTAAGATACTCTCTACAGCAAGATAAACGCTTCTGGCTAGCCCAAAATTGCTACCAAACTGTGCCCAGACATACAGAGATAAAATAGAAGCTGAAGGCGCATAAGATTGACCATACAGTATCCCAACTAAGTAAGGCGATAATAAAGAAACTGGTATAGCTATTAATATCCATAACCATGCCATAGCATCAAAGTAAATTTGCATTTTTTCAATATATTCATCTGGATTTTTTTGCTTCAAAGTTGAAAATTTTGGAAATACTGACTGATAAATAATCATCGGCATAAAATCAAATATTTCCGATAGCTTTACCGCCACTGAATAATATCCCAATTGAGTTGTATCAGACAATAAAGATCCTAGCATTACTTGATCAATTTTGGAATAGATATAAACAGCTAATCCCGAAAAAACCAGGGGCCAACTTTCCCGCAGTAAAATTTTTGCTCGTTGAAAACTCCATCGCCATCTTTTTAGATGATTACCGTTGATATAATAAGCAATAACCATTGCCAGCCCCCTTAAAGCAGACTCAGCTAAACTTGCCCAGGCAAAGGCAACCACAGTCATTTGTAGCCGAATCAATACAATTCTTAACACGGCATAGACAGCCGACACTAAGTTGTTAGCAACAACAATATATTTGGCTTTGAGTTGCGACTGGAACCAATAGTCAATGGTTTTAAATGCTTGAAGTATCGTGCTAGTGGCAACAATACCAACTAACCAGCGAGTTAGGTAATCATTTGGTTTGAGCAGAGAAATGATTCCGACCGTTAATAGGAGAGTTGTGATACCCCCCATTAACCGAATGACAAAAGCAGTTCCAAGAGTTTCCTCTTTACAAGAAGGATCACGAGAAATATCACGAATGACAAGGGTACCTAGCCCTAATTCGGCAATCGCACGAAACAGGGAGACAAAGGTAAAAGCATAGGTGAGAAGTCCATAGCTTTGGGGTTGTAGGTAACGCGCCACCCAAATGCCTACTACCAAACCCAGTCCCATTTGGAATATCTTATCCACCAGCAACCAAGAGGTATTGGCAATAACCTGACGCAAGCCGGGACTAAGTTTTTGAATGAATGCTGCTAGCCTATTGAACATTAGTGGTTTACACCCGCTAAAAAATGATCAGACCTAAAAAAGAATAGATTTGCTATTATCCTTACTCTCGGGTACTTGTTCTAGTGAATGGTGATGTTGACTTACGCACAATAGGTTTTTGAATGTTAAAATTGCTACTGGTGTTATCCAGGGTATTCAGGCTCAATCGCGTTGCCATAAAAACATACAGAATCCAAGGCATAGAAATATAATTTACACCCGATTCGGTCACGTTAGTCATAATGATATAGGTGAAAATTAGCAAGGGCAATACTGATTCTGGGTCTTGACTCCGAGTTAGATGCAGCACTCCATAATAAATACTTATTAGTAAGGAAACAATAAAGATTGCCAATCCTATCCACCCCACCTCTAGAGCAATCTCTAAATAACCATTGTGGCTTTCCTCGGGCATAAACCCATCGAATTCAGGAAGTCTGAGCATAAGTGCTGGGTTATCAATTCCTCGCCAAAATTGCCAAAAACCTTCGTATCCATAGCCAAATAAAGGATGCTTATTTACCGCTTTTATAACTTCTCGCCAAATGTAAGTTCGTCCTGTTAATGTCATATCTTTGTCCAGTTTTTCAACGATCAGATACTCTGCATTTTCACTGATTAAAATAACTAGGCTAATTCCTATTGCTAGAAAAATCCCCATAGAAGCAAACGCTAAACGGGGAGGTAACTGCCTGATAAAACGAAGAAAAACCAATAAGAAAATTAATATAACTAACAAAACTTTAGCCATTCCACTGTTGGATTGTAGAGAGCAAAAAACGGCTAAAGCAGACAAGGTCAAAAACAAAGTCTTATACCGGGGAACACGAATGGATTGCAAATACAATAAAATGGCTGCTAAATCCATGGTAAAACCAAAAATATTTTTATGAATATAAATTCCTTTCCAATTAGCCTCTCTACCAAAAAACAAACTTAGAGATAGGGCAATAATATGATGCCAAAGCAATAAATCAAACACCCCTTTCATACTATATTGTTTTCCTACATAGATAAAGCAAGCCGTGACAATAAGTAAAACAATAGTAGCTTTAAATGTATGCTCTGGTGTTGCTGACAAAATAGACGCGATTAATCTAAGCAAAAGAAAAATACAAAAAAATGGATTTGCTTTTAAAAGGCTAATTAAAACAGCAATATAGGAGCTTAAAGTATAGCGAAATCTAGGCAAAAGCAACACTAAAAAAGGGGCATAGAAACTCAATGTCATCAGAATGTAAGGGAGTCGTTGTCCAGGTACATAAAATGCTGAAGGATGAAATCTGCCTGTGAAGTTTATCGACATACCACTGATAATCAGCATCGATGAAATAATGAAAAATTTTTCAATTGTTTTAGCCCATTTAAGATTATGACTAATGAGTTGATAACTAACTATAAAATAAACAATTGATGCTAAAAAAAGTAAAGTGAAAACCAAAGGATGTAAAATCAACTGTTTCATTGACAAACCTTCATTTATATTTTAGTTAAAACGTAAGACTTGAACAATTATAACTCTTGGCAAGATAAAATTAATAATAGTCACAGTCCCAGGAGCGAGATGACCTATGGTTGGTATACCTCTACAACGAACGCCGTCAGTTTTGACAAGTCTACTCTTTTCAATACCACTTATCATGACGTCCTTGTCTCCTAGTATCGCTCAGTTACCAAATTTTGAAGATCAGGCACTCCCAGAATCGCCAGTCAACTCAGTACCCTCTGAGTCAGCTTACACCTTAGGCGGTGGCGATCGCATTCGCCTGGATATTCTGGAAGTTCCCCAGTATAGCGGAGAATACCAGATTCCACCAGGGGGTTCCCTTTCCCTACCTCTCGTGGGTAGCGTGTTTGTGGAAGGGCTTACCTTAGAACAAGCGACTCAGACTATATCCAATCAGTACGCTCGCTTCCTGAAACGTCCCCTCGTTACCGTTATTCTCCTAGCGCCTCGTCCCATCACTGTTTCTGTTTCCGGGGAAGTTAATCGTCCTGGCTACTACGCCTTAGTGCAAACAGGAGGCGGCGGATTTTCCACCGGACCGCGACAGGCAACCTTGACCCAGGCATTGGCAGAAGCTGGGGGAGTAACGCTGTCCGCTGATATTCGCCAGGTTCAGATTCGTCGTCCCCAAAGCCGAGGTGCTGAGCAAGTGTTCACCGTCAATCTTTGGCAACTCGTGCAGACTGGCAATCTACGTCAAAATCTGGTGTTACGCGATGGAGATGCTATTTTTGTCCCCACCTCAACTCAAGTCAATCTCCAAGAAGCGCGACAAATCGCAGCAACTGCATTCGCGCCTGCGCCTGATACTCCTCGTACTGTTGCAGTGGTTGGTGAAGTCAACCGTCCCGGTACCTATACCATCTCTGGAGAAAATCCCAATCGGTCTGAACAAACCCTTGGTTTCCCTACGGTAACCTTGGCAATCCAGGAAGCGGGGGGTATTAAACCTATGGCAGATATTCGCCAGATTCAGATCCGTCGCGTGACTAAAACGGGTATTGAGCAAATTATTTCGGTAAATTTGTGGCAACTTCTACAGGCAGGCGATTTCAATCAAGACGCCGTTATCCAAGAAGGAGATACAATTATAGTACCCACGGCTACCGATGTCAGTCCGGCAGAGGCAACGGAATTAGCGACGGCTAACTTTGCCCCCGATACCATTCAGGTGAGTGTGGTTGGAGAAGTGACCGAACCGGGAATTGTGGACGTGCCCCCCAATACCCCTTTAAATCAAGCGATCTTGGCAGCTGGTGGATTTGACCAAAGTCGAGCCCGGAAAAGTTCTGTGGAGCTGATTCGGCTCAACCCTGATGGCACTGTTGCTAAACGTACTGTGCCAATTGATTTTGCCCAAGGGATCAATGAGTCAAGCAATCCCGTACTCCGCGATAATGACATTATTGTGGTGGGTCGCTCTGGAATCGCCAAGGTGGGAGATACTATCGGAACAGCGTTATCGCCCGTCGATCGAATCTTCGGATTATTCAGACTTTTTGATTTCTTTGGATTCTGAAACCCTCAGTCAATATATGCAGGAAGTATGTCAGGTTTGACATAATGTTTACCCTAACCCACTCCGCGATAATGACATTATTGTGGTGGGTCGCTCTGGGATCGCTAAAGTTGGGATACTCTGGACACAGTATTATAGCAACCGCCAAGGCGGTTAGGACGTAGACTGGTATGTGTTATCGTAATCGGCTCTCCTTTGCTCTGCCATGCCTAAACCCTACAGTTACGACTTGCGTCAGAAAGTGATCCAAGCGATCGAGTTGGATGGACTCAAAAAACACGAAGCGAGTGAACTATTCAATATAAGCCGCAACACGATCAACCTGTGGTTGAAGCGCAAAGCCGAAACGGGAGACTTTCAGGCATTGCCCAACCGCCCCCCAGGCAACAACCATAAAATTACAGACTGGGAGAAGTTTCGGGCGTTTGCTCTCGTCTCATGGAGATAAAACCCAGGTGCGGACTGCCCGCCGCGCCGTTATTTGTCTTATGCTGGAAACTATTAACTTTTATTGGCGAGTGCGGGCAGCGGGAAATCGAGCGCAGCGGTCTGAAAGTCCTTTACTCAAGTATCAATCAATAATTTTTCACTCATAGAATCTCGCTTGTAAGCGTTACAGTAAAACTGCCTAAGGATTGTCACCTGATCGCACTGTTTCTGTTAGCTCACAACTTTTGGTCTTGCCCA
>NZ_JAVJTO010000113.1:0-27687 GCF_040220235.1 Coleofasciculus sp. B1-GNL1-01 | reverse complement strand
CCGACTCCGGTACAAAGGAAGGCTTTAGATTTGTTGGGTGTCAGCCTAATATGTACCCAGTGAAGCCGAAAGTGAAATCGCCCTAAGTCTGGATAGGCATACAGTGTAGCGATTTGTCAAAGGGGAACTTCAGATTAAACCATTGACAGAGCAGTGACCCAAAAAGGCTAAGATTAGCTTTTGTATCAAATAACTGCACTGATTAATCAAATTAAGAATTATTTGAAGTTTCGCTGGCAGCCAATTGAGAGAAAGCCTTGTCAATTTTCTGCAACATGGTTCTGACATGGTTTTCAACAAGATTATAATCCATACAAATCTTCTGCCAAAATTCTGAACCTGCGATTCGAGGAATTTGACTGCTATTTGAGAATGTCCATTGACCCAAATCAAAGGCAGCTACGAATAGGGGGTTTTCATGAATACTTAACTCCTTTTCCGCTCTATTTTTTTGGGAGCCTGTTAATGTCCCTTTTAGAGTTTTTAACTGTGCAAGATAAACTGTTTCGTTTGAAAAAATGATGATATCAATACCAGTGATTTTAATGTCAAACTCAAACTCTGGTACAATGACATAAGGACTAATGTTGGATAGTTCTTCCCAAAGGCGTCCCATTTTTGTACTAAGACTTCTGGTGACAGAATTGCTTGTTACCAGTAACTTTGCTCCGCATAGCTCAAATAGATTGCGTGGGTTAGGATGCCGATCAAGTATTGCTTGTTTATTGCTAAAGTCTTTTTCTAACCAGTCAATAAACTTTGTTGCAAAATTATCTGTTTTCGTTTGAATAAGTTGAGATTGTTGTTCTAATTGATTATTTTGTTCAATTTGATAGTGAAAATAATCCTTTGATAATGAGGAAATAATTTTCCCTAACTTATAGGCTTTACGTAACTTTTCATCGCTTATGTGAGTCGCATCAATGAAAGCGGCGTGTTCTAAAATTAGTGCTTTTCGCTCCTTGACAGAATGTTGTCTGAGAATCTCAGCAGTTAACTCGCTTGGCATAAAGATCAAATCCGGTTCAAAAACCTCACTAAAAATGCCTGAAACCTCCATTAATATGGGGTTACATTTGTGGGCAATCAACAGGAGGCGATAATCTCCGCCGCAACTTCATCGGATTCATACCCTGACGGACTCATAACAATAATCTCCCCACCGATCAACTCCATTCGATAGTGTGGATGTTGCACCTGCAATTTTTCCAGGTCTTTAATCGTCAAACTAGGCATTGAACTCCTCCCCAGATGAGCGCGTGCATACTCGATTCCCTATCCAATCCTATCACCCTAAATTCCAGCAAATACTCACCGGATGGGATTTATCGGGTGGGTTCATTAGCCCGACTGAATATCTGCGATCGCATGGGAACAGAAGTCGCCGATCGGGAGTTACAAGAATTTCGCGATCGCGCAGGCGGTGTAGCCACCTCATCCTTTTTCTATCACTTACATGGTGCTATGATTGGCGCGATCGCTTACTTGACTACCGAGCTGGACATTTCACCCAGTTGAATACCTCACCAATCCCTTCTGAATTTCCATTACTATCGCCATACAACTCGCTGCGATAAGTTGTCGGTGTTAATTGACGAATTGTAAAAACAAATCCTGCCGATCGCACTTCCTCAACTATCAAAAAATGTCAATCAAGTCGGTCAAAATTGCCCAAAATTATATTGAATTATAGCAGTAGACACATCGATTAGGACAAACGAACTATTGTAGAGACGCGCCATGGCGCGTCTCTACCAAATGATGCGTCCTAACTTAGCCTTTCGTTTTCTTGTGCCGCTGAGAATGCTTTTGCTTGAATAAAGCACCAAATCCTAAAGCCGTTGCTGAACCCAGAATCGTAAGAGGTTCGGGGACAGGAGTTGGCTGACTCGTCACTTGCACATTGTCAACTAACAAAGCAGAAGATTGGGTAATATCTCCAACATCCACAACCCCCAACGCCAGGGTAAACTCACCCCCTGAACTAAATTCAAACGAAAAGCTTTGTGAACCCGTTTCACTGGCAAAGGCTGTATTAGAATCACTTAGACTTGCAGTGGTATCAGCGAGTTGAGATACTCCATCTAATGCCACAAAAGCATAGTCGCGATTAGCCGTATCATTGGTTAAAAAATTCCAATCAAAGCTCAACACATCACCCGCTTGAACCGTGAAGGTTTGTTGAAGTGCAGCACCTTCTTGAGGGAAATCCAAAAAGCTGCCAGAACCCGGAAGACTGCTAACTGGAATGTCCAGGAAATCATCTAAACCCCCCGGAACTCCCACAGTTGCCGTGTCATTCCCAGAGAAATTAAAAGTACCAGCCGCCTCAGGAAAATCATCTGGGTTTTGAGATGAAGCATTCGTGATTAACGCTTGAGAGGTACCTTGAGTGGGAGAACTGCCAAAAGAACTCGTTTGGGTACTGACATCACCAATCGTGTTCCAGTTGTTGAAATCATTCTCGAAGCTACCATTAATCACAGCAGCATTAGCGGGAGTGGCAATAGCTAAACTGCCTAAACCCAAAAGACTAATAACGCCTGCGGTTGAATGTTTTAAGAGAGTAGAAATAGACATGATTGTTGATTGTTGACTATTCAAAACGACATGAGAAAGTTGTGTGTCGGGTGGATTAGGCGGCAGCCGTAACCCACCAAACCTTTTGATTGCCCTTGAATGGTGTAAAATGTATAGCGCTACGCGCTGGGCAATGGGCAATAGACAATAGGCAATAGTGAAAGAAAAGGCTTACCTTAGAAAACGAAATTACTCGCCGCACTTAAGTCAGCCGCCGCTACATTTTCCACGAGGATAAAGGGACGGAAAATGCCTTGACCATCAGCACCATCGGCATCAAGTTTGACAATACTGCCAGAACTTATTGACTCGATTTCGACAAAACCGTCATCAATAGCATCATTACCTTCGTAACCGAAGCTGTTGAGAACATCCGTGAGAATGATTTGATCGCTACCGATTTCAAAGTCAGTAATAATATCACCCACATCGCGGATACTTTGGTAAACAAATTGGTCATCACCGCCACCACCTGTGAGGCTATCACCACCAAAGCCACCGATTATTTTGTCGTTTTCTGATGCACCCGTGAGTTGATCTCGTCCTGGTGTGCCAGTAATTTCGTTGGGGGGTTGGGCGTCGTCGTTGAGAATTGTGGCAGTAGCAGAAATACTCTCAGCATTATCCTCAAAAGTGACACCAGAGGATAAGTTGGATAATTCTAGGGCAAAGGTTTCATCTGGCTCAAATACCGTATCCCCAATGATTTCTACGTTAATCGTGGCGCTGGTTTCACCCTCAGAAATAGTCAGAGTGTCAGAGGTAGAGGTGAAGTCTATACCTGCTGTAGCTGTTTGCTCTGTTGTGGCAAAGTCAAGGGTGATATCTTGGTTAGCAGCACTAGAAAGGTTGAGGGTAAATTGAGCAGTTTTAGTGCCGCTATCTCCTTCAAGAATAGAGATATCATCAACGGTTAAGGTCGGTTGAGATTGCTGTGCCGTCCTGCCAAACACCACATAGCTTTCTCCAGCACGATAGGTATTATTAGCACCAGGAGCGCCGATAATGATGTCGTCGATGCCATCACCATTGACATCTCCAGCACCGCTCACAGAAAAGCCTGAGTCGCCACCCGAATCTTCTCCCTGGAAGACAAAACCGTTGTTACCATTGAGATTAGACAAGTCAAAGGTTGCCTCAAAGTTCCCCTGATTAGCGACATCCTTGCCAAAGACCACGTAGCTTTCTCCAGCCGGGACGTTATTGGAACCATTATTGGGGTCAGCATTGGGAGCGCCGATAATCAGGTCATCGATGCCATCGCCGTTAATATCCCCAGCACGGCTCACAGAAAAGCCTGATTGGCCACCTCTATCAATTCCTTGCAGGGCAAAGCCATTGCTGCCATTGAGAGTTGATAGGTCAAAGGTTGCCTCAAAGTCCCCCTGATTAGCGACATCCTTGCCAAAGACCACGTAGCTTTCTCCAGCAGTGGAATCATTATTGGGGTCAGCAAAGTGAGCGCCGATAATCAGGTCGTCAATGCCATCGCCATTAACATCCCCGGCACTGCTGACAGAAAAGCCGGATTCGTCAAATTGATCAATTCCTTGCAGGGTAAAGCCATTGCTGCCATTGAGAGTTGATAGGTCAAAGGTTGCCTCAAAATCCCCCTGATTATCCACATCCTTGCCAAAGACCACATAGCTTTCTCCAACATCAAAGGTATTGTTGGGGTTAGCCAAGGGAGCGCCGATAATCAGGTCGTCAATACCATCGCCATTAACATCCCCAGCACCGCTCACAGAAAAGCCTGAGTCGTCACCCGAATCTTCTCCCTGAATGACAAAGCCATTGCTACCATTGAGATTAGACGGGTTTAGGGTTGCCTCAAAGTCACTTGAACCAAATACCACATAGCTTTCTCCAGCACCAGGAGCGCCGATAATGATGTCGTCGATGCCATCGCCATTGATATCCCCAGCACTGCTCACAGAAGTGCCTAAGTTGTCAATCCTATCTTCTCCCTGAAAGACAAAGCCGTTGTCACTGGTGAGATTAGATAGGTCTAGGGTTGCCTCAAAGTCACTTGAGCCAAACACTACATAGCTTTCTCCAGCACCTGTATTGTTATTGGGGTCAGCAAAGAAAGCGCCGATAATCAGGTCGTCAATGCCATCACCATTAATATCTCCAGCATTGCTCACAGAAGTGCCTAATTGCTCCCTGCTATCTATCCTGTCACTTTTTTGGAGGACAAAGCCATTGCTGCCATCGAGAGTGGAAAGATCTAGGCTGGCATCAAAACCACTGCCACTGCCAAAAACTACATAGCTTTCTCCAGCAAAAATTTCACCATTGGGTTCCTGAGCATTGGGAGCGCCGATAATAATATCGTCAATGCCATCGCCATTGATATCCCCGACACCACTTACAGAAGAGCCGGAATTGTCACTACTATCGATACCATTAATGACGAAGCCATTACTGCCATTGAGTTCGGATAGATTGATTTCTGCATTAAATACCATGATTTATTACTCCTGATGTTGTGTTGTCAGTGTTGTGTTTTAGGTAAGCCTCATACAGACTCAAATTTTCCTCTTAATTGCCATCTACTGTCTCTGACGCCTCCATTGAAAATGGCTAAAGATGTCAACAGCATAGAGTGAACAAAATTCAGGCAGGGCAAACCTTTGAGGCTAATCGCCTCTAGAATTGTTTAGAGCAAACTTGCATCACGATTTCACGTACAAACCTTCAGTCTGCACTCAAAAATCAGTTGTATGAATAACGACAAAATTGAATGGCTTGCTCAAGCTCTCTCAGATAGATCGTATTGGCGGTTGAAGATACCTTTAGACCTTATGTGAGAACGCTTTAGGATGCCTCCGTGACACTTCAACTACGGCTTGGAAGTAATAATCCAATATTTTTCGTAGTCTTTGTTTACATTAACATTGATTTCCAGATAATGTGTCCACTTTTGTATTTTCCTGACTTTTCCTGACTTTTGCTTGATTCTCTTAAATTCTCTCCTGACTTTTCCTTAATTACAGTCATTCGGGCTTGCTGAATAGCCGAATAACGTCACACTCACAAAAAAATCTGGCATAGCCAGATGATTTAACCTTAGATGCTAATAAATGCTCTAATCTGCCGAATTAAGCTAAAATTCGCTGCCTTGTTTTTGTTGCTGTTGCCGTCTTTAGCACTTCTGTCGCTAGCTTGAAAAGGGCGTAAATCCATTCACAGCAAGGATTTTGAAAATTCAGCCCATAAAATTCAAGTTGATCAATACTCGACCTGAAGTTTCCTGAATTCCTGAATTAAAACACTAAAATTTGGCTCTACCATACTAAAACAATAAAATCAATCACCCAACCTGGTGAAAAGCAAAAGCCCGGAGTTCAAACTCCGGGCTAATAGCTTAAGTCCATTAAAATGGACTAGAAGTCTTATCCAGTTGTCTAAAGACGACTTGAGCTTTTAGCCAGTGGTTTAAACCACTAGCGGCTAAATATCTAATCCAATCACGCTAAATTCCGGCAAATACTCCACCGTAAACTGATAGGACAACTCCTGACAAGACAGAGAAGGTAAAGTCAGGAACCATTCCAACACGCCCAACTCACCGATTTCCAGATGAGGATTAGTATCAGTGAGCCGAACTTTGAGTTGAGAATGACAACTTAATGGAAGTTGTTCCATCACCTTAACCTGTGCCTCTTGTTCCCGTAAATTCGCCACCGTTAACCGATACCCATACGTCACCGCTTCCCGCTGCTGACTCCCAATCAACTTTTTATCTATTTGTCGTTCCACCAGATACCGCTCAATTTTCAACCCATCGTCCACACCTAAATCGATTTGAAACTCTTGACCTGGGGCAACATTCGGGATTTCGCTGGTGCCAATAAACGTATTATCGCGAAAGATGGTTATCTGTCCCGGTAATAAAGTAACGCCATTCAAGGGATTCGTCACTGTTGCTCTCAGGTAAGCAGAATTAAGTTGGCGCGACATCGCCACATACTCCGCCCTACAGGGATAATCATCCCTGTGGAAAATGGCAACCTTATGGCTCACTCCATCACTGGGAATCGTTGCTTTACTGTCCAGGGTAAACGTAACAATACCCTTTTGTCCCGGCTGTTCCCCTAATTCCTTTTGGGTTCTCAACCGCTCTAACTCATCATCTATCGTCGATTCAGGTTCTGGCGCTATTCCTGCAAAGGGCATATTCACCATTGGGGGGCGGGGTGCGTTATGCTCCTTCGGGTTGGTTGTTGTTCGATTTGCTAAAGCGCTAGGCTGTTGCAGATCAATATACCAGGGTGTAATCGGCGGAATTTGTCGCCCTACCCCCGGTTGAGCGGTGGAAAGGGTAAGCGCGACCCCCAACCAATCCTCGCCTGTGTTTTGGGTAATTTGAGCCAGGTAACTGAGTCGGGCGGTTTGCTGGCTATCTTGCCAATGGACATCATAGACGGGTTGCCAACTTGCTCCCTTAACTCTATAAGAAACTTCTAGCGCCAATTCACCCGCCCCTGCTGGTTCTAGGGTGATAATGATACTAAAGCTGTCATGAATCTGGGGCGTCGAGAGCTGCTGAAACTGCCCTCGCACCGCTTGTAACTGAGAGTTGACCTGTTTCTGATCCTGATCCTGTTGCGCGATCGCACCCGATAGATCCTGCCACCGTTCTCCGACAAAATCCAGCAATTCCCCGATTTGAGTCAAGTTAAACGGTTCAGGATTGTGGGATTTTGTCAAGCGTTCCAGATACTGATTGCCTAAATTCTTGATAAAATTCCGCTGTAAATTCAGCAACGTCAGCATATCTTGTCCCTGACGTCTTTGATCTTCTAACTGACCAATTTCTTCAGACAGTTGGCTAACTTTGGGGTGAGTCGCTTCACGAGTGCTGGTTTGTTCTGTCCGCACCTCCAATAACCGCCCCCCTGCATGACCCGTACTCGACACCTGAACGGACTCACTCAGCAGGGTTACGGGCAAATTCGCAATCACCAGTTCCCGTTCCTCACCCGTTAGCTGCACAACCCCTCGGCGCGTGACTAGCGCCTGGTTATCATACACTGTAACGTTACAAATTTCGGTATCTACCGTCTTATTCATCCGTTCCTTTGTCCTCAAATCAAGCCCCTAACTTTAGTTCAGAGCTTGAATATAAACCCAAAAATTAAACGTCAACATCCTTGCTGTGCAAAAGATGATTTTTGACGTTTTAGCTACACCTGATTTATCCTCATTCCCAGTCGGTCAATCAGGACATTGCCGGGAAGGTGAGCCATTGCCCACTCTATCAGCCAATATCTCCTGACGAATGCTGAAAGACCTACTCTTAACCACGATTACTGTCTCTTTCCCTACTCCCAGACGTGCCATGGCACATCTGGAACATTGCGATCGCAACCGAAAATATTTCGGTCTATGAAATTCATTTTACCGATTCAGAGGTGGGATTTCCGCTAAATCCAGAATCTGGGGAATCAAATCTTCTCGCTTAATCACCATAATATGCACACCCTGACACAATTGTTTCGCGAGTTGGATTTGTTCAGCGGCAATTTTCATCCCTTCTTGCAGTGGATCGGCGGCTTCTGCCAGTCGATCAATAATAGATTGGGGAATATTAACACCGGGAACGTATTTATTCAGAAATCGAGCATTTTTCGCCGATTTAATCAAAAATATCCCCGCTAAAATCGGCTTATCGGTGTCAGCCGCAATCTTATCCATAAACTTTTCCAGCCGCTGGAAATCAGCAATCAGTTGACTCTGGAAAAACTGGGCACCCGCTTCTAGTTTACGCTCAAACCGACGTTGTAATCCAGACCAACTTTTTAACTGAGGGTCAACGGCGGCTCCAGCAAATAACTCTGTATTGCCATCCGACAATGGCTTGTCATTAGCATCGAAACCGTTATTGAGTTTACTGATTAGCTGGAGCAAACGTACTGATTCTAGATCAAAAACGGGCTTGGCATCAGGATGATCACCGACTTTTACCGGATCACCCGTGAGGGCAAGAATGTTACGAATACCCAAAGCCTGCGCCCCCATCAGATCCGCCTGTAACCCCAATCGATTGCGATCGCGGCAAGCGATCTGACAGATCGGTTCTATCCCATGTTGGACTAAAATAGCGGCGGCGGCTAAAGAAGACATCCGCAACACTGCCCTAGATCCATCGGTAAGATTAACGGCATGGACACGATTCTTCAATGGTTTTGCCAGATTAATCATCTGACTGGCGTCACCTCCCTTGGGGGGGCTAACCTCTGCCGTAATTAAGAATTCCCCTGATTTAACGGCGTCTCGGAATGAGGGTTGAGTAAGGTTTGTCATTTGTTATTCGTCATTTGTCATTCGTCATTTGTCATTCGTCATTTGTCATTTGTCATTTGTCATTTGTCATTTGTCATTTCTTCCCCTGCTCCCCCTGCTCCCCCTGCTCCCCCATCTCCCAGACGCACCATGGCACGTCTCTACAGAGGTGTAGAATACCCCATAGCTGCCTTGACTCTGGATAGGGTAGAGAGAGCGATCGCTTCTGCTTTCTCGCGCCCTTGACGTAAGACTGACTCTAGATAGCCTTTATCGTCCATAACCGCTTGATAGTTCTGCTGAATTGGTTTGAGGGCTTCAATCGTGGCTTCACTCAACACCGTTTTGAACTGTCCCCACCCCATATCCTGACATTCGGCGGCGACGGCTTCCTGGGTTTTCCCCGACAGCAGGGTATAAAGCGAGAGCAAGTTATGACACTCTGGACGTTCAGGATTATCAAATTCTAGCCCCTTAATCGGATCAGTTTTACAGCGCTTAATTTTCTTTTGTATCTCCTCTGGAGAATCCAGCAGATTAATCCGACTCATTTCCGAGGGGTCAGATTTGGACATTTTCTTCGTGCCATCGGTGAGACTCATCACCCGCGCTCCTTCTTTGCGGATCAAGGGTTCGGGCAGTTTCAATACGGGCTTTTTCTTGCTGCCATACTGGTCATTAATCCGAATCACTATATCACGAGTGAGTTCGATATGTTGCTTTTGGTCTTCTCCTACGGGTACTAAGTCCGCATCATACAGCAAAATATCGGCTGCCATTAGCACGGGGTAATCCAGTAAACCTGTACTAACATTTTCTCCCTGCTTCACCGCCTTTTCTTTAAACTGAATCATCCGTTCCAGCCAATTGATCGGCGTGACGCAGTTAAACAGCCAGGTAAGTTCACAGTGAGCGGGGATGTGAGATTGAACAAAGATGGTGGAATCGTTCAAATCCACGCCACAGGCTAGATATAGCGCCGCGATCGTGTAGGTATCTTCGGCTAGAGTTGCTGGATTATGGGGAACCGTAATCGCGTGTAAATCGACGACACAAAAGAAATTTTCATACTGACTCTGGGCTTCTACCCAATTACGGATTGCTCCGAGATAGTTACCCAGGTGAAGATTTCCAGTTGGTTGAACTCCAGAGAGAACGCGCTTTTTGCCCATTGATATTGGTTAAGGATTTGTCCAGCAAAGGTGGCGAGAGTCCCAGGCTTGTACCTGCTTTCGGGTCAAGCGCTGGAGGATTCGCCGTGAAACGGTGCAGATTTTTGGCAGGAATCTACAAAACCTTCTCCCCTAAGGGTAAGGTGAGCCGGGATTTACCGAGCCACGCTAACGCCGATGAGGGAACGATTGATAATTTTTTGATGATCCGCTCTATCAATTTTGCCATCACCTCGGTCGTTATGGCAGGAAAACGTCACTTTTTTTTGTTAAGTGTAAAGTTTTTGGTAAAATCACTATGAAATCTAAACGCCAAAATCGCTGGCTGTTCTCAGGTAGGAATAGATGAGCGAGGATTAAAGAATCGGTGTCTGAACGCTCAAAAGGCAGCAGTTCATCGAAGTTGGACATAAAACCGGATTCACACCTTGAGGAAATGTCCAACTTCAGTCATTGTGCAAATGATGGCAGACACGGCTGATAATTCAATTGGTGATAACCTTCATAAATTTTGATTGAACGGCTCATGGCAAAAATTCAATTTATTAAAGGCATTGACGAAGAAGTTGTACCTGATGTGCGCCTGACTCGCTCTCGTGATGGCAGCAATGGTACGGCAACATTTTATTTTGATAATCCCAAGGCGCTTAATGGCAACTATGGTGAAGAAATAACAGGTATATACCTGATGGACGAAGAAGGAGAGCTAGTTAGCCGAGAGGTTAAAGGCAAATTTGTCAATGGACAACCGACGGCATTAGAAGCAATTGTGATCATGAAATCACAAGACGAATGGGATCGTTTTATGCGTTTCATGGAGCGCTATGCTGAGGAAAATGGGTTAGGATTTAGTAAGTCTTAATCCTTCCCCACCTTAACGGTGAATAGTAACAATGTAGTATTCTTTAGGACATTGACCCCGTAGATCTCAAGGCTTTGGAATCTACGGGGTTTTCGTTTAAATGTCCACTTCTATATTTTCTTGAGCAGCTAAACACCGTAAGATATGACACATCAGCCTCATCCCGATACCGGATCAACAGCGATCGCTTGTGCGGTGGTAACTGTTAGTGATACGCGATCGCAGGATTCTGATCGCAGTGGTTCGTGCATCCAGCAATTGCTGCGTGACGCGGGTCATACGGTTGTCGCTTATGAAATTCTTAAGGATGAACCGAACCAGATTCAGACGTATCTGCAAGTCCTCGCCCAGCGTTCGGATATTCAAGCGGTTGTGGTGAACGGGGGTACAGGGATTGCGGCGCGAGATACCACTTATGATGCCTTAGCGAGTTTATTAGAGAAGACCTTACCCGGATTTGGTGAGGTCTTTCGTTGGCTCAGTTACCAAGAGATTGGCTCACGCGCGATCGCGTCACGGGCTGTGGCTGGAGTGTATCGCCGTAAGCTGATTTTCTCCCTTCCTGGTTCCACGGCAGCCGTTACCCTGGCTATGGAAAAGCTGATTCTACCAGAATTGATTCACTTAGTCACTCAGTTAGAGTCCTAAATTTTTTCGATTAATTTCTTGGCTCAGGAGTTGACAAGCCCAAAAATGTTCGTTATATTTATTAAGGTCTGAGAAACAAGCCCCCATCGTCTAGAGGCCTAGGACACCTCCCTTTCACGGAGGCGACAGGGATTCGAATTCCCTTGGGGGTATTAAAAGATTAAAGGTAGAGGCGTTACAGGTAACGTCTCTACTATTTTTTTGTGTACTATTTTGGGCGTTGTGGCTTGGAACTGGAGTTTATACCAAATCCGCCTTTATAGCACTACGAGGTACGGACAGGACAGCGAGTTCTCCACCGTTCAGTTTAATTGTGTTCACCTACTTATCACGCCTACAATCCTGGTATCTATGGCGTTTCTGGTGTTTCCGGTATTTCCGGTGTTTCTGGCGTTTCTGGCGTTTCTGGTGTTTCTGGTGTCTCCTGGTTTTCCGGCGTATCTGGTGTATCTGGTGTATCTAATGTATCTGGTGTTTCCGGTGTCTCTGGTGTATCTAATGTATCTGGTGTTTCCGGGTTATCTAGCTGACTGGAGATGGTTTGAAACCGCTCAGGCGAACCCAGAGAGTAATCCTCTAGGCGAAAATCCCCAAAGGGTGTCTGTTCCAGGCGCGATCGCAAGGCTTCATCGACAATCACACCAGGGGTTTTATTCTTCACGCCGATAATAATAATACTACGTTGGTACGATGTAGCATCTTGATCCGGTAAACAATCGTCTCGGTTAAATTGACCCAGATTTAAGAGGCGATAGTTGTCCACCGATGCAACATCCCGAAATAACTTTTTGGCTAACAGTTGGATTTGCTCGGCGCGTTGAAAGGCTCGCTGTTCTTCTCCCACGGGAGTTCCTTCACAGGAAGCAGTTCCCACCGAAATAATTTCACTGGGATTTTCCATCAAACTTTGTATTCCTTCATCCTCCAAATTTGACCGTAACGCATCAATAGGGATCATCTGCTGATTATAGTTGACTTGAAACGTACTCCCCAGTTTCCATTTATATTCCCGCGACAGTACAGCTACACTAAATTCAGCGGTTCTCCCTTCACTATCGGCTCCCTCCACGTAAGGAAAATAATCCACATCTCCCTTTCGTTGCGGTGCTTGCGCTGGAGTAAATATCCAAACCCATTGAGAATTTAACCCGCCTGAACCGATAATTCCAATCCCTAAAATAACCAGTATTGCTAACACTAAAATGACCACTTGCCAGCGCCCAGAGTGGCGTTCTGGGGCGGGTTCGGATTGAGGGAGGGGAGCGACTCCCACTTTCAGGGTTTCGGTCAATGTGGCGGGTTGATGCTCTAAGGCGTCCAGGCGTTGTAAAATAGCTTGGGCTGTTGGCGGGCGATCGCGAACCTGTCGCGCCATCAACTCATCGATTAACTGCAATAAGTTTGGGGAAATTCCAGTGGTGTGATTCCGCCAGTTTAGTGTATCCGTTTGAGCATCATACAACTGGCTGGGATGATGTCCGGTTAACAAAAAGACAAACGTTCGTCCCAAAGCAAAGAAATCCGATTGTCTTACTGCTTCTCCATTGATTTGTTCCGGGGCGGTATATCCCGATGAAATAATCGCTGTAATCCCGCCACCCGCGCCCACTTTCGCCAGATAGGTGCGGGTAACTTCTCTGGCTGTACCAAAATCAATTAACACCAACTGCCCATCAGGGCGAAGCATAATATTAGAGGGTTTAATATCCCGATGCAGATACTGCTGATCATGAATAAGCTGTAGAATAATCGCAAGCTGTTTTAACCAGGCGATCGCTTGCGCTTCAGAAATGGGTCGATTTTGCTGTTGTTCTAACCACTGCTCTAAGGTGGGTCCTTCTATCTTTTCCATCACCAAGCAGTGCAACCCTAACCCATTGCGCGTCTGATAGAGGAAGGAACTATCTACTTGTGGAATACCCGGATGATTCAGTCGCCCTAACACCACCGCCTCTTGTTCAAACAGTTCCACCGCCTTAGCATCTTGGTTGAGATGATCCTTGAGAACTTTCAGGATTTTCGGCGTACTCCCTTCGTAGACATCGTAGATATTGCCAAAGCCACTCTTATCACTAATCAGGCGCATCACCCGATAACGCCCATGCAGTAGCAACTCTGAACCGCAGCTTTGACAGAAGCGTTGATTCTCATTCTCGGAGGCGTCGGGTTTTGGGCAGGTGGGGTTAATGCAAAGGGGCATAGGTGGCGATAGAATAGCGACAGTCTCCCTATTTTATAAATGAATCGGGTTAAACCTCCTCACCGTTTACCGCTCAACAGCTAGGGGAACCCACCGCTATCTGTCCCACAGCGTACCATTGATGTAGGGGTACGGCATTGCTCACCTGTGTCAACTTAAGCTCAACCCCTCACCCCCAGCCCCTCTCCGACCCCCCTCGTTCCCCCCTACAAGAGCTATGCATTACTCACATCTTTCTTAACATGAATGCCCTTGACAAAAGCAGTAGTTTTGGGGGAAAGTAAAAGCCTCTTTCTGGGCAATGTCATGGAGTCGTCGCAGACCTTGCCAAATAGTTTTAACCCCCGGTTCGCCATCATGAGAACGGGCTAAGAACCCGCCGAGTTGGGCGATCCAACGCACGGCATCTCTTAAATTGGGAGGAGAGTCAGGGGGGTTAGAGTGGTGATGAATCGTGCAATAAAGAGCCTGCCACTGATATGCTTCTAAAACAGTGTCGGCAGGCAGCTCGGGATGGTAACGGGCAAGATAGGTGATCCATAATAAGCGCCAAGCAACAATGGTGTAGGTAGCCAAAGCACGGTGGATGCGATCAGCACTTTCCAATTGCAGTTGTTCAAGGCGACAACCGCTCTTGAGAACATAATGATAACGTTCAATCAACCAACGATAAGAATACCTTTCGTTACATTGCACCAAATCTTCAAAACAAGTGATGACTAAGGTGGTTAGGAGTAACCAATTAACGGGTTCCACACCCGGAGGTGGGTCAACTTCAAGTGCTTGAATCACCTGTATATAGACAGGTTGAAGGTGTTGAGCTTGTGGATGAGTATGGGGGGGTTGTAATTCTACGGTGGTAGTCCGCAGTGTGAGAGTGGCGATTCGAGGTTGACGCTCTGGATGTCGTCTCAATTCCAAGGTAAGTTGACCCGTTGGTGGAACTTGCTCAATGGTTTGCTGCAAGCGCTGTACTTGTGGTTCGGGCTGTGTAGACTTGACACAACGATTGTGGTTAGCCCGAATGATCAACTCACTGTTTGGGCGACGGGGCAATGCCAACAACTCATAGATATCAGCTTCTCGGTCAGCAACTGTTACCACGGTTGTTTCCGGTGGGATTAGGGTTTGAGTCGCCTGCAGTGCCGTTAACCAGCGATAAGATTCTTTATCTTGGATGTCTTTTTTGTGTCGTTGATGTTTCTTGCCCAAAAAGGCTGGGTCTCTTGTCCAGACTTGTTGATGTAAGACTCCTAAAGGTATTCCGGAAGCGCTACTACAAAAGACCGAATGCACTTTTAAACCCGATGATTTACTATTGTCTAGATAACCCATACCTTTCTTGCTGGGATGATGGGTGAAATTGAGTTCAGTCGTATCTTGAATCGCAATAACGACCGCTTCGGCTTGAATTCTATTGAGAGTACTGGTTTGGTGAGCTTGAACAATCGAGGAGGCTTTGACATGAGGAGAACTCCAAAAATCATACGCCCCTTGGGTCGCTGCCCAGTTTCCCGATGCTTGGGGTATGCTGGCGCAGGGTTGGGCTGCCAAGTCACTCACTAGACGTATGAGCCTTTTTTTGCGGCGCACATCCCCCAAGTCGGCATATTGCAATTCTGCGGCTGCCCAATCGCTCATTTGAATTACCTCTGCAAATTCACATTTTCAACATTTTGTGCGATCGCACGGAACGCAGTGCCGGAGACAATCGCTCGCTTTTTTACCAACTACCCACAACTTGCCGGGTTGAGGGGCTTAGGTTTGCGGCTGTGATTGAGGAGTGCGATCGCCTTGCCTTTAACCCACCGCTCAAAACATGGGAAGGGGACAAGTTACATCGTCTCAGCCAAGTTGCTGAAGTCCCATGAGTCCCATGGATGCAAGGGAAAGCTGTTACTTTACCACACCCTGTTATCAGTGTGCCGTATTCTGACGTTGACGATGGATCAGGGACTACCGAGGGAGCCTATTAATAAATGTAACGTCATTAGGTTGAAACCTAGATATGTCCAGCCTTCTGAATTGTTAAGAAAGATGTGAGTAATGCATAGCTACAAGAGGGGGGATGACAGAGGATGCTTCGCTTTTTTTGCAAGGGAGAGGGGAGTAAGAGAGTCTAGTTCCCCTTCTCCCCACGGTCCGGAGTTGGGGTTAGGGGATGAGGGGGAAAATGTTGAGGAGTAGATAGACACGGTTTAAAACCTTGCCAGCATTGGTTTTCTACCTTAAGTTGACACTAATGGGCATTGCCGTACCCTTACAGATTACGATAAGGAGTGAATATGGGCTGCTCAACCGCAATCCGAACGATTCAAGACTTACAAGAACGCCGGGATGAATTACTTGCCATTTTTGCCAAACATGGCGCTCACAGTGTACGGGTATTTGGTTCTGTCGCACGGGGAGAAGCAATCGAACAGAGCGATATTGATTTTTTGATTGATTATGATCGAAACTGCACGAGTGCTTGGTTTCCAGGGGGATTGATCAATGATTTAGAGTCTTTCTTGAACAGTAAGGTAGATATTACGACAACTCGCGGATTAAGTCCACTAATTGCTGAGAATGTACTCCAAGAGGCGATCGAATTATAAGTCAGAATATAAGGCATGAGTAGAGCCGTCAACCATCTTATCTACATTCGCAATGCTGTATTGAGAACAAAAGCTTTAACTGTCACACCAGAGTTAGATAATTCTGCGGCTTGCTGCTCAAATTTTTCTTTGGCTTCCTCAATACTGATTTTTGGTGCTTGGCGCTTTCTAGAATCGCTATCATCCCACTGTTCACAATTAAACCAGGCGATGAGGTAAAGACCATGCTGACAGCTATTATACTTGAGATAGCGATTGACAAGTTGTTCTTTCATTGCAGTATCTAACTCTTTCTTATTCCAGCAGCCTTTCGCTTCAATGATGACGGTTATAGAATCCTCAACCTCTCCATTTTGGTTCTCGATCATAGCATCAACTTGAATATCTGTTCGTTCACCTCGACGAATTGTAACTTCCCGGTTGATAATGACGTCTTTTGGCTTGAGATAATCTAAATATCGCGCTACATAGTCAGAAAAAGCATTCTCATCTTTTGGGATATAGATACGACCTGTAACTTCTTGGCTATTTACTTTATCTTTATCAATCTTAAACTTATTAACCAAAATTTTCTGGCTTTATCGGCTTTAATTTCGTTCCATAAATCTATAACAGCAGGATTTTGATCATGAAGTTTTTCCTGCAAATTTCCTAGCGATTCTATTAACACCGCTAACAGTTCATTCCCATCCTTAACCAGACGTTTTTCGGAGTCACTCAAAAGTTCCAGTATTTCAGCAGGCTTGGGTGGAGTCCAAGTTTTACGCCGCCTGATATTTTGAGCCTCTCGCAACGTCCATTTCAACTCTGTCTCTTAGCGATCTTCGTTTACTTCATTCGCCGAGCGATTTCTGCAACCGTCATCGTTTTTATCTCATTCCTCCTCATCAATGTCTACCGACACCGCCTCTAACTCCGCTTCCAACTGCTCAATCGTTGGCAAACTTCCCTGCAACTGCTCCGGTAAAGCATCCCGCAATTGATAAGTCGAAACCCCAATCGGTTTATTCACATCTCGCAGCGCATATTCGACAAGTGTCTGATTTTTCGTCTTACATAAAATGATGCCAATACTCGGATGGTCGTCTGGATGTCGCAATAAATCATCAACAGCCGATACATAAAAATTCATCTTGCCCGAAAATTCCGGCTTAAATTCTTTCATCTTCAGGTCAATAACTACAAAACAGCGCAAACGCAAGTGATAAAAAAGCAGGTCAATATAAAAATCCTCATCCCCAACGTTTAAATGATATTGGTTGCCAACGAAGGCAAAACCAACGCCTAGTTCAAGCAGAAACTCCCGGATATGTTCAAGTAATCCCCGTTCTAAATCCTTTTCCTGGGCGTCATCCGCCAGCGTTAAAAAATCAAAATTGTAGGGGTCTTTCAGCACCTCCCGCACCAAATCCGATTGAGCAGGAGGTAGCGTCAACTGGAAATTTGCTGCCCTCTCAGGTTGAAACTGTCGCTGGTAAAGCTTCGTATCGATATGATGCCAAAGAACAGAACGACTCCAACCCTGTTCTAGCGTCTTGTGAATATACCAAAGCCGAGCCTGAACATCCTTGACTTTTTCCAGCAACAGAACATTATGACCCCAAGGAATTTCTGCCACAGGCTGTGGCAGATTTTGCCCATCCAATTCTGCCACAGAGTTAGAGAGTTCTTGTACCTGCTGGGTATAAGCAAGATAAAAAGCTCGCATCCGCCAAATATTACGAGCAGAAAATCCCTTCACGCCAGGGAACGCCTGCTGTAAATCCTTTGCCAAGCGCTCAATCACAGCAGTTCCCCACCCTTCTAGCTTCTGCCGTTCAACAATTTTTCCGCCAATATCCCAGTACAGCCGAATCAATTCTCGATTAACCGCTAAAACCGCTTGGATTTGAGCCGACTGAATCCGCGATTTAATCTGTTTGAGAATCTCTCCATAATCCGGCGGTAATTGCAGATTACGCTTTTTTCTAGGAGCCATACCCTAACTCCTTGTCTAGTTTCTGATATCGTTCCTGAAACGCATCGGAAATATACTTGAGGAATATTAACCCCAGAACAACGTGCTTGTATTCGACCGCATCCATAAGACCTCGTAGTTTATCGGCTGCTGTCCACAGGGTTTGTTCAAAGCCTAATTTAGCACCATTGCTGGTTTTTGCGCTCTTCCCCTTCGTTTTACTGCTGGTCTTTTTTGGACTTGGCACGCTTGGCAATCCTCAAGTTAGGTCTATTTAAATGCAATTTATTGTTTAATTAATCGTAAATTTATTGTTATTTTAGCATAGTTAAAACGGAGGAACCTCATTTCCTTAATACTAGCCATATTAGCAACTTGCCCAGCCACGCGATCGCACGCACATTGACACCAGCCTATCTCACCAGAAACTAGGGGTTTTGTCCTCCACGCGATCGCACAATCCTCTATAGTGGTATAACGCCTCCGTAGTGAGTCAGTCTCCCGGCTTGAGCGGAACACAAGCATCGTTTCCCTCAATCGTGCGATCGCGCTACCATGTATGGATAGTCAACTTAAGTCCTGAAGAACCAGGAAATCACGGCTAAACACAGTCCGCCTACGCGGACTAATGTGTGTGTGGAAACCCGCGCAGGCGGGTTTTGTTTGTGTAGCTGCGGTTTCAACCGCTATTAATTAATAAACCCTATTCCCTATTCCTTATTCCTATCATGTCCAATCGCGCCGAAACCCTAGCCGAAATTATTAACCAACGCCAGCCCTTAGTTCAGAGTATTGCTGATGTCGAGGAACATCTGCGAAACCTGACGGACTTGCTCCGCTCCCTGGATCAACGGCGTCATATCTTAAAGGATAAACTAGACGAACCCGAAGTGTGCGATCGCCTGACTCAAATCGACTTTTCCCCATTGCGCTTACAGATTAGCACGCAACTGGAGCAACTGCATCAACTGCGCGATCGCTTCTCCCGCCCTACCTTAAATATTGGCGTCGTTGGACTCATGGGTCAAGGAAAAAGTACCTTCCTCCAGAGTATCAGTGGACTCTCCGATGATGAAATCCCCGCCCTCCGAGGTGGTGCTTGTACCGCTGTTCGCAGCACCATTTATCATCAACCCGGAGAACCCTACGCCGAGGTAACGGTTCATTCTGAACAGACGTTTTTACAAGAAGTCATTCAGCCCTACTACCAGGAATTAGACTTAGGCAATCCTCCCCAAACCATAGATGAATTTGCCGGAACTTTGCCAGAGTTTTCGGGGACAGATGCGACCAAAAAATCCATGTATGAACATCTCAAAGAAGATTATCATAAACACTTACCCATGTACAGACACTTACTCCTGTCTGGCGCACCCCGAAAACTTCCTCCCATTCCCAAAGAACGCATTCATGAATATGTCGCCCAACGCCGCTTTCCCCAAGGCGAATTAATCACCTTTGACCATTTAGCCGTTCGCGAAGTTAAAATTTTCTGTCCCTTCAAAAATTCCGATGTCGGTAAAATCGCCTTAGTCGATGTACCTGGTTTAGGAGATACTCGCTTAGGCGATGAGAAACTTATCCTAGAAACCATCGGACAAGAGGTAGATTTAGTCATTTTCATTCGCCGCCCGGATAAACTCCGCTATGGATGGGAAAAACGGGATACCGATTTATACAACACCGCAGCCGAAGCATTAAACAATCTAGAGAATCGCTCATTTATGATTCTCAACCATATCACCGGAACCGATGACAACATGGAAGCCTGTCAGAAACATCAAACCAGTATTCACGATAAACATATTGATGTCATCCGCTGCAAAATTGCCGATTGTGCTAATCCAGAGGAAACCAATGCCATTCTCGACTTAGTTCTCAACTATCTAGCCAATAACATCACCTACTTAGATGAGCAACATGCCCGCCTCTACCAGAAAAAACTTAAAGAACTGCAAATTTTAATTAATGCGGAACTAGAGAAAGCCCGTCTGGTTTGGTCAGGCGGATTAATTGTTGATGATATCAATGAACAAGCCAAGTTTTTGCGCCTATTCAATAAACTCTGGGCAAATCTAACGCGGGGACTAGAAGAATTATTAGATCAGCTCGATATAGCCAAGGATCGCGATGAACAAGATATCTTCAAACAACAGGTTGAATCCATTATCCAAACCTGCAAAAGCGATACCGGAATTCCCACTGAGGAACCCATAAACGAAATCATTGCCCGACGGTTTGAAGAAGGGGATTGGCAAACCACTTATGCCAAATATCTCCATGAAATCCGTAATCATCTCACTCGCCATTTTCACGCTATGGACATGGGACTAAAAGAATATGTAGAACAGGCAAAGTTTCAAGTTACGGAGGTACTGGTAAATCAAGGAAATTTCGGAGAACTCACCCCAGCCAGAGGCTCAGAGTTTCTTAAAGCCATGGCAGAACGTGTTCCTGATAATTTAGTCCGACTCAAGCACGCTTTTCATACCCTATCGAATTTTGAAATGTCTTATAAAGCTAACTTTCATTATCGGATTCGTCCTCATTTAGATAATCTAAATCCCGATAAAACCAATCTGCGTTTGTCTGCATCGAATGCTACAGAGTCTCGGGAGATAAAGGCACAGGAAATCTTCACCTATTTAGAAACATTACAAGAAGAAGCTGTGTTTAAATGTCAACATGCCTTAGAGAATTTTTATGGAGAACCGGGTCAAGCCGCTTTTGCCGAAGTTGAAGAGTTTGTTGATCAGGTGCTGCGAGCAAAAGATGTGAAGAATGAATGGCAAATCTTCCTTTTTCAAGAAAAAGCTCAGGTTTGGTCTAAGGAATTTGGCGATAATCAAGAAGGTGATGATCGTCAGCAATGGTTATCCTTAGTGGATCAAGCAATAGCCGCTAATTCGCTCAAACAACTCCAGTTTTTAAACTGATTTAGAATGGGCGCGATCGCGTCGCTCGTAGTGAGCGCTTTAGCCGTTCGTAGTAAGCGCTTTAGCCGTTCGTAGTAAGCGCTTTAGCGCTTCTGGGTAGCTAGCTTTCCTATTAACTGGAGTCCGGCGGCTCACCCTTACATCTTTACACAGATGAGTTGAAAATTATCTGAAAATCATATCTCACTAGCAAAGTGAAACATCAACTAAGGACAGGTAGGGATGAAATGTTATCATCAACAGTGGAACGAAATTCTCTAAACCCGCACCGACAAACCCGGTTCCACTAGCAAAGTAAAGGGTCAAAAGTTAAAAGATGGAGTAATAATTACATGGCTAAAGAACTCAATATAACCATGCTGGGTGCGAGTGGTGTTGGAAAGACGACATTATTAACCTCAATGTATGAGCAATTTGAGGCAACAAGTCGTCAAGCCAATCTCCACTTAAAACCCGATGTTGAAACAGCAGCAATTCTGGAACGGTATCTCGCTCAACTCAAAAGTTTAACCTACGAATTCAAAGCCGATGAACGCACCAAAGGAATTCGCGGCACCTTAGCTGTTGCTGGACCCGAATCCTTACCCTCTTACCGTTTTGATTTAGGCTTAAATGACAAAAACGATTACCTGCGGCTTCAGTTTCGAGATTATCCTGGTGGCTATATTTTACCCAGTGATGTAGCGGGGAGGCGATTTGTGCAGAAGATGTTGCGGGAATGTGCGGCGGTGATTGTGGCAATTGATACGCCAGCGCTGATGGAACTGAATGGCAGATGGCATGAGGTGAGAAATAAGCCTGATGAGATTATGACATTGTTTAAGACAGCGTACCAAAAGTTGGACGAACCAAAGTTAGTCATTTTGGCTCCCGTCAAGTGTGAAACCTACATGCAAGATGAAGTATCTGCCCACAATCTGATTAAACAGATTCAAGAAAAATATGCCCCATTACTGGAATTTTTTCAAGAGCCAAGACGAGCCGATAAAATTGCCGTGGTGACAACGCCAGTGCAAACCGTTGGCTGTGTGGTGTTCTTGAAAATCGAGGTAGAAAATCTGAATCAACCCCGCTTTTATTTTCGCAAGACGAGTTTTGATGCCCAATATAGTCCCCAAGATAGCGAACAGTTGCTGCGGTATTTATTGCGATTTTTATTAAAAGTCTATATTCAAAATCGCAACTGGTCTATGTTTAACGTGGTTCGGGAATTGTTCAATCCGGATGCTCAACTCAAGCAAGCAGTGGAGCAATTTGCTCAGGGATGCAAAACAAACGGAGGATTTGCCGTTCTCCAAGGTAAATCGTTATTAACTCTGTAATATTCGTCATTTGTCTATATAAATCAACACTATTTTCAAATTAGGAATCAACTGATGGATATCTATATCCAGAGTCGCGGCTTTGAGCAAGATTATGATTACCGTTGGCTACAGGTTGGTCACAATGGGTCAATTCAACCTAAATTACCCCCCATTGGATTGACGGTACCTAGTTTAATCGATCGCGAAACACCAACGGTTGTGTTAGAACGATTAGTGGATAACCAGTTGCTGTTGCTCCTAACGGGACTAGAACCCAAAGGACGAGTCGATTTTCTAGACCGCCAAATCCGCATCGCTATGGCTTGGGTGGGTGCAACGACGGACGAACCCCTGCTGCGAAGTTTAGCCGCATCTGCATTAATTGACGAAGACTATCACCTCCTAGTAGCACAACTCAATCAAGCGGTAGGCTTAGGTGGTAACTATGGCTTTCAGGTGTCATTACCTGAGATGAAGCGATTGATTACTGTAATCCGAAATCCTCAGCAACTGTCCAATCAACCGCCGACTCTCACCCCAAAAATTGGGCGGAATATCGCGACGCTGAGACATGAATTAGCCGAAGAATTACGAACCTGTCATTTACCGCCAACTCCCGGTATTCTCCTCGTCGTCACCGGGATTAAAAAGCCCGAAGCGCTGCAAGAGGCTGGTGTGTGGCGCAGTTTATCATTATTGGTAGAGGGCGAGAGTTGGCAAGATTTATCCCCTCAACCCTGGTTTTTACCCGCCAATTTTCAGGAGGGAATCCGCTCCAAGAATCCCCTAATTTGGCTTATGGTGTTGATATCGATTCTCTCTTATTGGTTAGCATCGCTGGTGAAATTGCTCTCTAGCCAAAAAGATACCTAGTGCAAGACGGCAAAAGTTGATGATTACCTTAGTGCATACAGGATACTGTTGGCAAATTACCTCAAACCGACTACAGAACCTAAAAACAGTAACGTGGTCTAGTTAGACTTTGTTTGTACGAACATCCCATCTGGACTCAGTTTCAGGTACGGGAGTTGTAAATACACGCCTAGCGATTTGCTATAAAAATGCCGGACTTATGGCTCCCCCCTCTGCCTATCAATTGTTTAAGAAAGATGTGACAAGATGACAAAGGGGAGGGGGTAAAGGCTTTTGATTATGTCTTTACCTGCTCTGGAAGCAGAAGCACGGGAGGGGGATAGAAATAATTCTTCTCGTTAATTCCGGTTGTCATAAATTCAATTAGACACCCTGAACATCATCTTCATATAAACTTTATATGAAATTCATCGTAACTTTATAGACAACTTCAAGAATCCAGCCTACTATTTATTTAGTCGAAAGAAAATCACAACTTTAGACAATCCATCAAACATTAAACCAAGTCTTCACATTTTAAACATCTACTCACTCTAGGGAACCACATCATGAAATCTCTCTCAACTCTTTTCCGCCATTCCGCTACCGTTGCCTCGCTAGTTGCCGCCTCTACAGTAACGGTAGGGCTTATGGCTCCTTCAGCTTCTGCCATTAAGTTGCTGCCTCCACAAGATATAGAAACAGAAATTAATGTAGGTGTTACAGGCAGTCCAAGCGGTTGCCTTGATGCCAGCCAATGTATAGCTCCTAGTGATATTCCTTGGATAGAAAGTATAGAGAGCTTAGTAGATGAGACGAGTGGGACAAAAAGCCGCTTATTTATTGATATCCTAGGCACGGAAACAATCTATGATGGCGGTACTCTGGGTATAGCAGACCTGTTGGCAGAGGATCTCGGTACGACGCCGCCACCACCAGGAGCTTGGTTCCGTCCCTCCGAAACAAATGCTGATGGTTCTGTTGGAGAAGAAGAAGGGCAACTAGAAGTTGGTACTTACAAATTTACGTTCACCAAGCTAATCCCAAAACTAACCATTAAGTATTTCGATACTGAGACTTCTGCCACAACTGGCGTTCCTAATTTCTTCGCTGAAGCTTTAACGGATGGAACGTTGATCTCCGGCGCAAATCCCGTTCCCCTCGGAGAGGATGGGAACCTTTATTTCCAAACCTGGAAAGATGTTAGCGAAATTACCTTAAAGTTGGGTCAAGACCAGGCAGGCACAGGTGACGGTGTTGACTTCCAGTTGATTAAAGATGTACCTGAACCTGGAACTGTCTTGGGCTTAGGTACTCTGGCGATGGCAAGTGCTTTTGGATTACGCAAGCGCAACAAAAAGTCTGATGCCTAAATTGGCTAAACAGGTGCTATACTTCTCAACCTTTAGCACCTGAACGAATTTGTTAACTCCATTATTAGAATCTAAATAAGAAATTTCCAGGGATTCGAGTATTCATCTCCAATCCCTATTTAGTTGCGTATACCACATTACTATGGTGTGGTATACCTGATTTTATGCATTAGATTAAGTTTGTAGTCAGGGATGCGAGTCCTGAGTTTGGTTGGGTTTCGGCGCGTCAACCCAACCTATAGTACTATCCTCTTAGTAGTACATATAAACTATATGTGATAGTTATAATACACTTAAGAATTCTTAATTAAAACAATGTCCATCAACCTGCGGACTGTAGGGACTTCAAATGTCTATTTATAACTGGGTGGCAAAAACCATTAAACTATTGGTATCGGGTCTCTCGGCAATATGCCCCAAAAAAACAAGGGCTACGGCGCCGAGCGCTCCACCCATTTTGCATCAAGCAACGATTATTGAAACCCAAACTCAGGGTATTATTCAAAAAGGGGATTCTATGCCAAGTAAAAAACTTTTTAACCGAGATGTTTTCATGCTCATCGACCAAAGTGGGTCAATGGTGAGAAGAGATCCAGAATTTAATAATAATATTCGCTGGAAAGTTCTACCGGAAGTCATTGAAGGACACGTCTATCGCATTCTCAATGAAACCAGTCTGGATGAGGACAAGGTTTGTGAGGAAATTGCCCTAACCTTTTTTAGTCCTAATCGCCCCTGTGACAAAATAATCTACATTGAAGATACGGCTCAGGTTCCTAGTGTCTTTGATGAAAATCAACCCGATAGTAGCACGTTTATCACACCAACCCTTGAGCAAGTGATTAATCAATGGTTTGCGAATCGTGAGGCAAATCGGGAAGGGTTCATTATCATTTACACAGACGGTCAGTTTGATGACCGAGATAAGTTTTTGAACTTAATTCAGACAACCAGTGCCAGATTGAAAAGTCAGGATGAACTGAAAATTGTGATTATTGGGTTTGGGAGTGAATTGAATCCCAAGTTTTATCTTGAACTGGATAAAAATGTCAGAGGGTTCACCGATTCTAAGGGATTGGATTGCAATATTGTGGTGTTTGATTTGTTAAGTAAAATGCCCAATATTATCGAGCTGCTGAACCGTCAGCTTGAAAATCCAGCCGCCGGTTTACCGATGTGGGCTAAGGAGCAATATCCTGATTTGTTTGCTTAAAAATCAGCCCTCACCCCCAGCCTCTCTCTATCTTCCCCTTGCCCATTTTTGAATCTCCCTCTTCCCGATTAGATCCCCCTCTTCCCTTATAGATCCCCCTCCCGTCCCCCTTCAAAAGGGGGAAGCCAGCGGATGCTTCGCTTTTTGTTCCATGGGGGAGACTAGATGTTGCTTCGCTTTTTTTTTGCACGAAGGTGGGAGAGGGGAGCCGGAGCTTTGTCAGATGAACCGAATAAATTAATCGGAATTTCTGGTTGCTTCTAAAAGGTAAGAAAAGTAAAACTGGGTACTGGTCATTCCCGTGCGTTGAATGGAAAAGCCGTTACGCTCCAATATTTTGATAATATCGGCTTTGCGGTGTAGGTAGGCACGAGTGGTTTTAGAAGGACCGGGAAACAATTCGCCAATTTTCTTGAGCAAACTGTATACAATGTTTTTGGGAGCAAAGCTAAGAATTAAGCGTGACTCGGCTAGAGAAGCAAGATGGGAGATCATCTGATCCGCTTTATCTTGAGGATAATGAATCAGTACATCTAGGCAAATAACCGTGTGATAGTTACCACTCAAGTCTTCCAAATCCTGTACGGCAAAGCTAAGATTATCAGAATTCACCAAGCTAGCGCCTGCTTTTTCTTTGGCTTCACCGACCATTTTTTCTGAGATATCACTGGCAAAGACTTTCGCACCTGCTTCAGCTAGGGGAATGCTGAGACTTCCCACACCGCAGCCAGCGTCGCAGATAGATAACTCAGCTAAATTGCCATCAGTCTTGAGCCAGCTTAGAACAGTATCGACGGTTTGCTGGTGTCCATTACGGATATCCAGTTGGACTTTATTGACCTCGCCCTCGCCGTAAATCCGCCGCCAACGGTCAAATCCAGTGGCGTTGAAATAGTCTTTAACTACGGTTTTATCATCAACGGTGTTCATAAAATCAGGTTGGATGGAGGAGTTAGGACGATTCAATACTTTAGCATTTTCTGTCACAGATGGCTTAACTCAATATCGAAAAAGCGAACAGGGGATAAACAATAGCATTTAGGTTAACGATATAGTTTTAGATGTATGATTTAAATACTAACTGTAAAATCTGGGGAACTATGGGTGAAGTCAAAGTAAAAGTTAAGCTGACAAATGCATTAGACGAAATGCTAGCACGTCGAGGACAACTGTCTACTGATCAAGTACGAAGCTATGAAGCAGCAGCTATCGTCGATACAGGTGCAGTGTGTTCAGTTCTTCCGATTCATGTGGTACAGCGTCTGGGTTTAGACATTAGGAAGCAAGGGGTGGCTGGTTATGCTGATGGTCGTCTAGAATCAGTTGGTATAACGGATGCTGTATTAATAGAATGGGAAGGGCGGGATACGTTGGAGGAGGCGTTAGTTTTGGGTGATGAGGTGCTGATTGGTCAAACTGTATTAGAGAAATTAGATTTGTTGGTCGATTGTCCCAATCAGCGATTGATCCCCAATCCAGCCCATCCTGATCAACCTGTTAATAAGGTGAGACATCTCAAGTATGGATTATGAAGGATAAATTATGAGTTATCCCTTACTTATTGGACTTTGGACAAAAATAACATATTATGCGTATTATTTACGCAAATAAAACAAGAGACAATAGCTCCTCTAGCTCAGCTCGAAGAAAAGCTCAGAAATACCGGATTTAGAAGGTTACAGACTAAAGCTTAGGAGGCTTT
>NZ_JAVJTO010000112.1:0-95451 GCF_040220235.1 Coleofasciculus sp. B1-GNL1-01 | reverse complement strand
CTCCATTAATTTGGAGATAGCCGCCAGTTAGGTGGTGTTAGCTTGTGGACTGGTTGAGTGCCGACACCGCCAGGATGAAGCAGGAAGTAAGTTCCAGGGATGTCCATTTGTGGGTAGCTTTGGGTAAGTCTTATGTAACGGCTTGATATCCGATTATCGACTCGACGCCATCAGTTGCTGAGGCTGGTAATCGGAACCTTGCTTATTCGCACAAAATCCCAAATCATGCTTTTGTCCCGGTTCAATCACCCGTCCCCAATCCATCGGCGTGACAATATATCGTGATCCTTTCTGTTGAAAATTCCCATTCCAACTCTGATTAATCGCCGCTTGATTCATCTCAAATTGCACTTGCCAGTCGCGCACTTTGTTATCCGTGGGATTAATAACCGCTAAACTCATGCAAAATCCCTCTTGCCAATCCGATTGTAGATTAGACATGACTTTCAATTGCGGTGGAGTGGTGGGAATTCTGACGGAGGGAGGAAACTCAGCATCACTCCTAACCGCCACGGCTGACAGTTCTCGCGGTTGGTAATCCGCACCTTGCTTATTGGCGCAAAATCCTAACTCGCGGCTTTTTCCGGGTGCGATCGCCCGTCCCCAGTCCAAGGGTTTCCCGACATACTCTGAACCCTGGGCTTTAAAGTTCCCATTCCAGGTCTGACTAATTGTCGCCTGATTCATCTGGAACTGCACTTGCCAATCCCTCACCGCCTGATCTGTGGGATTGATCACCTCGATACTCATACAAAACCCATCTTGCCAATCCGATCGCATCGTTGAGGTGACTTTTAATTCCGGTTGACGGGGACGGGGTTTGAGGGTGGGATTCATCCCTAGGGATGGACTGGGTTTAATATCAGGAATGAACGCCATGGCGGGTTTGTGGGCAAATCGAGTGGCAATTAGGACTCCTTGCAGTAAATCTTGCTTCGGTTCCTGCACCGTCAGCCAGTCATCTTTGAGCAGTCCTCCGGTATCATCACTATTGGGATTCCAACTCCAGTAGGCAAAACCCAAATCCTCTTTCTGCACAAAATTAACCAGTTTCTGTTGCCAAACGCCTTCCTTGGATTGGGAATCAACTTGTCGTCCGCCAAACTCCCCGATAAAGACGGGGGCGATTCCTTTTCTGGCAATATAATTCCAGCCGATTTCCCAGCGTCGGGTGAGATTTTGGGGAAAACTGGGTTCAGAAAACCAGGGTTGATCAAAGACGCCCGGACCATATTCATGGGGAGAATAGACCACTTTATTAGGACGGGACAATCGTACTGGGAAGCGTTCCACGCCCTCTAGATTAGCGCCCATCCAATGAATCTCCAGTTGTTGACCGGGAACGTTATTTTCCACCCCTTCAACCACCATTAACCAATCCGGGTTAATCTCCAGAATCGCATTTCCAGCCCGTTCCGCCGCCAGTCGCCAATCGGTTTCTAAATCTCCAGTTCCCCAACTCGCACGCCCATGGGGTTCGTTTTTCAGATCCGCCCCAATCACGTTTAATTGATTTTTGTAGCGTCTGGCTAAGACTTCCCAGGTATCGATCCAATCGGCTTCAGTGAAGCCATCGCCGTACCACAATTCCGGAATCCGTTCATCGTTGAGTCGGTGAGAGTCCAACAGAATCATTAACCCTTGGCGATCGGCTTCTTGGATAATCATATCCATCACCTGTAGGGGCGATTTCCCTTCTAGTTCAGCATTTGCACCGATACTATAGTCAATACCCGTCACTTCTGGAGCTCTCAGGGATTTTACGGCATAAGGGAGTCGGATCATGTTGTATCCTAACCCTTTAATCTGCGCCAACATCTCCTTATAATCCCGTTTCCACAACCCGTGAGGGGCGTGCATTTCGGTTTCAATACCAAACCAGTTTACGCCTCGCAGAATGATAGGTTTACCTGTCGCATCCACGATTTTTGCTCCCTCGGTGGAAAGGGGGAAGGTAACGGTAATGATGGGATTGTTCGTCGCCGCCACGGGTAAATCTGTTGCCCAATCGACGCCCATCACCAGTGATAAAAGGAATGCTAAGAGGAAACAAATCCCTCGGCGTAAGCCCCGGACTTTTCGCCTTCGTTCCTGGGTATTGTTTTGCAGTGGGGGCGACAAATCCTTGCGTCCTGGCGATCGCGCCCAAGCTGATGCCTTTGGCATCGGGATAAATCCCTTATGCCATCTACCTTCTGCCCGCTGTTGGGCTTGGGTCAAGGGCTTCCTCATCCGGCGTAGCAATAGGGATGGGATGTGGCTAATGGGTAAGAGCAGGTCTTGGAAAACGTTAAACATAGTGCTGTGGATATCCGAATCAGAAACTGTGACGATTTCAAACTGGGCTTGGCAATTCCTGGGAGTTGTGACAGACGTTTATCCCAATCGACTCCTCCAAGCGATCGCTCTCCTGTCTACTCAGTATTCTAGATAAAGTCTAGGGGGTATAGCCAACTGGCTTAGAGTTAAGAAATGAGCCAAAAATTGTCAGCACCGGAGAGAGCTTGTTTTGTTTGGGTCAAGACTGTTCCTCACCCTGTCGAGTTTGACCCGAAGTCTCTATCTGATGTTCCCTCGTCCTAGTAATATTTTCTCTCTTTGAACTTTAATTGTAAAGAGATTTTAGGTTTATAAAGTTTACGTAAAAATACGGACTTATCCTCTGATTCTTAATCGTAACTTTATAAAAATATATGGACATTTTTCGTCACAAAGATTAACCTTAAAACAGTCCTCCTTGAAGTCCTCCTGCCAGTTGGAATTTCTCTCGCCAACGTTTAATAGTCATTAACAGTACAGTACGACGAACACTGGAAATTGTCACTAGGAACTACAAATTATGACGGGCTCTCCACTACAACGATTCTTAATTACACCCGCCGTTATCTCGACCGCCGTCTTTGGTGTCTTGACCTTACCTCTGGCTATCTTTGGGGATCAGCCAGTCACCATTCAACTCCAAGACGAACCTATATTTCATGGGGAACTCCGAGATCCTAATGTGGCTATGCCTTACCTAGGTTTAGCGGCTGTACTCGGCTTGACAGCAGGAGCCTCTAGTATTGCCATAACTGGTTGGCGTCAGTCTGCCCGTAAATCTGCGGAGACGGAAGCACAACTCTCCAGTTTGGAGCAAAACTTGAAAGAACGAGACGAATTATTAGAGTCTCTCAAAGCGGAAGAATCTCGACTAACCGCCTCTGGCTTAACCTCCTTTTTGGATGAAGAACTCCAAACCGGAGTCCAGGCGTCTCCAGAGGAACAGCCAGCTCAATCCGCATCAGAACCCGCACCTGAACAAAGTCAACCGGAACCTGCATTGTCACTACCCCAACTGACTCAACCGGAACCTGCACCAACTCCCCAGCCAGAGGTCAAACCAGCACCTGCACCGTCGTCTCCTCCCTTTGTGATTAATACTTCACTCGCGACGACTCCCTCTGAGAGTTCTACTCCAGCCACCGTGCAATCCGCCGCCGCCAAGTTTGCTTCCGCCCAAACCTACATGGCTTATGCGTCCAAAAAAGCCCCAAGCGAACCGCAGAATGTGACCCCTGCACTGACTCCCTCAGACTTGGAAAAACTACAAAGTCAATTCCAACAGATTAAAGAGCAAATGGAATTTCTCAACAAGGCAATACAAGCCCAGCAGGATGCCCCCAATGCTTCAGGAACAGCACACCCAACCCAACTCCGGGTGATTAAAAATTGGTCGGTGGAAAAGATTTCTTAGGGCTTTGTCAATGTCTTGACACCGATTTTATCGCTTGTTTGAGTGAATCGCCAAGACTTCAACATCTTGGCAAGCGAGCTACTTTCGGTTAAGCTGTCATGCCTTTCAATTGGGGATTAGTAGCGAGCTGGCTGGCTCGCCATGATTGACATTAAGGTTTAAATGCCGAACCGCTTAAGACGGACTGGTATTCCCCTCTACCCGGTTAGAATTTCCTTGAAGCTGGTTGGACAACATGGAAATAATTTGACCCACTTTCCGGCGATTTTGCTCCCCAATCCATAACGGTAGAACTTGAGTCTCGGCTAATTGTAAGACTAGCGACATAATTTCACTGTTTGATGCCTCGCCATGGAGCAGTAAAACTAACATGGCTTGGTGTTCGTCTGCTATCTGTTTCGCTTTGGGCAAAATTTCCAGGGATTTAGCCCAGTGGACTGGGAACATCAGGTGAGGCGGTTGATTGGCTCCAATGTCAACGAGGGTTGGCTCCAAAATAGTACAAGTACCGTCCTCTTTTTCATACCAAGGGCGACTATTGGGGGAGGAAGCTGCCTGTGATTGCATAAGATTGCCCATTGATTATCTGAATGTGGATGATTTTTGTCCTATTTAATCAAATTTTTTTAAAGATTGTCGAGCTTCTCTCCAAGAAATACCGTATAATTACGGACAGGATAATTTGTCAGAAAATAAAATTTAGTAAGTTGTAGAGATGTTGCCGGAAACGCCTCTACAATCTGAGACGTTATGAACTAGACGAGTAAGATGCCCATCCCCTAAAACACAAGCGAAACACCAACTACTGGGTTGTTGGATGTTCCTTCGTTTTTTCCCAATCCTCTAATGCTCCGATAACAAAGCTGGCAGCAGGATGGTTGAGGAACTGTTCAAAGGCTTTAACGCTGCCTGTTGCTAAAGCACTGAGAATTCGCTTGGCTAGTGTGGGATTGCTTTCAATGCGTTGCACGGCTTCAAGGGTTAATGCCATCTTACCCGTGTTGGTGTTGATGTCATAGAACTTATCAAGCTGTTCAAGTATGGCTTGAATTTCCTGTGCTGCATCAGCCAGGATTTGTCTTTGTTCGGGGGCGTAGTTGTTATTTATGATGCTTTGTTGTCTGCCTACATTTTTCCCCGCTAGATTACCCTGTGTTCCTTCATTAGCAACGCTGATTGCAGGGGCGTGAATGTTGATTTGTTTTTTAGATTCTGGCATGAGCTGTAGAAGTTATTCTTGTCGGTGGTTAATTCAAGAGCTGCCTTTGGCTGTGGCACTTTTATCGGCAATAAAAAACTAGGCGGCTTCGGTTAAAGTTGACTTTGACTCTAGGTCATCATTGTCTTGCCTGTTTTTTTGACAACCTTGGTTCTCTGTAGCTAAATTTCCCTGTACGCCTTGATTACCAACACTTACGACAGGAGCATGGAAATCCCAATCGTATTTAGTTGTGTAAGCTTCTGTCATTAGTTTAGGAATAGTGCCGAGTTGTTTTTGTAAGTGATTTACTAAATCAAAAAGTTGATTAATGTGTTCATTTTTGTCTGCTATCCTAGCTTGATATTGTTTTTCTAGCGCTTCCTGTACAAACTTATAGTTATGCCAGAAGTCATTGTCAATCTTACCTTTATCAGTATTAGCTGTAACACTAACCTTGATCAAAACCGTTCCATCTCCTTTGTTTTCAATACTTTGGATACCCAATGGAACATCTTCATGAACTATCTGAGTATTGGCAAAGGAATAAGCAAAAGCTTTCCAGTTAACACCATCACGGAAAATCAGATCAACGGTTTCTAGAGCTTTCTGGAAGAGTTGAGTAAATTCTCCTGGTGCAAATTCACCGACATGAGGACGGCGATCTTGTTGATATTCCTGTAGATAAATATAAAGGCAAGTCGTGCAATTTAAGTTTGTTTCTCCATTAATATTCCAGTCTTCAATACATGCTCCGGTTAGTGTTGCTTCTTCAAAGTTAGTAGCTAAGGCTTGAGTTCTAATTAATTTGGCGTCACTAAGATTCGCACCACTGAGATTCGCACCACTGAGATCAGCTTTAGACAGGTTAGCACCACTGAGGTTAGCGCCACTAAGGTTAGCACCACTGAGTTCAGTGCCTCTGAAATCTACTCTTTGCAAATTAGCCCCCTTGAGGTTAGCTTCGCTGAGGTTAGCTCTAAAAAAACTAGCGCCCCTGAGATTTGCACCACTCAAGTTGGCACCAATCAGATCCGCCATGCCAAAATTTACTTGTTCAAGGGAAGCTCTACTAAAATCGGCTCCTACGAGTTTTGCGTCAATGAGTTTGGCTTGACGGAGATTAGCTTGATGGAGGTTGGCTAGATTGAGTTGAGCTTTAGTCAGATCGGCTTTAGTTAGGTTAGCTTTCTTTAAGTTTATTTCTATGAGGCGGGTTTCATAAAAATCCGTAGCTTTGAGATGAGCCTGACTCAGATTGGCTTGAGTGAGATCGGCTCTTCTGAAAGTAGCTCCATTGAAATGGGCTTGACTCAAATTTGTTTTAATGAGTTGAGCTTCAAAGAGACTTACTTTACTGAAATTGGCTTTTCTCAGGTCGGCTCCACTCAGGTTGGCTCGTCTAAGAAAAGCTTGAATAAGATAGATAACTCTAGGTTTATCTGCGCTGAAGATAGCACAAAAAAGTTTAGCTCTTCTTAAAATAGCTATCAATGGGTTTATTTTCCATTCATTTTCCCCACTTAAACTCACTAACGGGAAAGACAGAATATCCATACCTAAACTCTCTAACACAAACTAGCCAAATTTTTCTTCTATTTGCAGGATAACTTAGGGTTTATAGAATGGCAAGCTCACCAGAGCAAAGACTGGATTTGCTTTGTATTATTATTTCGATATAGTTTTTTGTTAAAATTCAAAAAAATAAAAATATTTTAAATTTACAGACATGAATTGGATCAAATACTTCAGTTTACAGATATTCCTATTGTGCCAAGGTTTTACCGCTAATTATCGGTAATCTCTTGATCAGAGAGTTGCTAATAAAAAAGTATCCAATACAGGGGCGAGTCGCTAGATTACTGGAGATGGGGCAATAGATTACTGAGGTTGACTTGCACAGTCGCAGACCAACAGCGATCGCGCTTCTTCGTTACACTCCCAACCTCAGTGGAACCAAGCCTCGTCGCGAGAGTCATCTAAAGCGTTAACCCGCATTCAGTCAGAACTGAGCTACCCTAATTAACTAGGTAGACTAGGTAGAGCCAACTAGCGCCACTACCTCATTGTTACCATCACACCCTACCGAGCAATCCCTGGAGATCGGCTGATGAAACTGCTCTGGAATTCCCTTTTACTCTCCTTAGGCATCCTACTGCCAACTTCAACCTCTATCGTTTTAGCCGAGTCTGCGAAAACCCCCGAATCCATTCGTTCTACTCAAAATCTCACCGTTTCAGATTCCTCAATTGAGCCAACCGTTCAGACGTCCGATCCCCTCCATCACCCGATGCAGATCGGATTACCTGAACAAGTCACGGTTGAACACCAATTACCCACAAACAGGGCGGAAGCGATCGCCATTCCAGAGACTCCCTCAGCCGCTTCCCCTTCAGTTATCGTTGCTGAGGATTCCTCGGAAACGCCAGAAACGATTGTCATTCCAGAGGCTATACCCACTTCAATTCCCTCAACCCCCTCTGAGGAAACACCACCAGAGTTCACGACTCAATCTTCCCCATCCACAGTTGAAGACTCGACCGAAATCGAGACAATAGAAATCCCAGAAACCGTCAGTGATGACTCAGCGGATGCAGAAGACGACAGCGAAACCACCGCCGAAGACTCGACCGAAGTCGAGACAATAGAAACCCCAGAAACCGCCAGCGACGACTCAGCGGATACAGAAGACGACACCGAAACTACCGCCGAAATCCCCGAACTGACGCCCGAAGAACGGGAACGTCAGCAAAAGCTGATTGAAGCCGATCGCCTTTACATGAGTGGTCAATTTACCGCCGCCCAACAGCTTTATCAGGAAGCCAAAGCCTCTTTTGACACGGAAGCAGCCCTAGAGAAACCCGTCGCTATCTATGAGCCGAGTGAACTCTCACCTGCGGGTGCGGTGTATTGGCGTCAGTCTGAGGAAGGGTTAGAACAGGAACTAGAAACCAAGATTCTTGTCCCCCTCCAGTTTTTAGTCGAACAGCAACCAGAATTTATTCCCGGTCATTTGCGCTATGCTCAAACCCTCCAGGAGTACGATCGCCAAGAGGAGGCGATTCAGGTATTGGAACGGGCGACAACCTTATATCCCAATGAGCCGGATTTAATTAAAGCCAAAGTTACCGCCCTCGCCGACACCAAACGCTGGTTAGAAGCCTCCTTAGCCGCCCGTCAATTTGCCATGCTCAACTTCAATCATCCCCAAGCGGCTGAATTTGAGGTGTTGGCGGAGGAGAATTTGGAACGCTATCGATCGCACCTGCGGGGTGAACTGAGAGGAAACGCGATCGCGAATGTGATTACCGGGGCATTGGGTTATATTTTTACTGGAAATCTCTTTGGTCCGATTTCGGCAATTGAAACCACCACGTTAATGCTGCGCGGTGAATCCGCCGTGGGGGAAAGTTTTGCTGAACGGGTACAAAACCAACTCCCCATGGTGGAAGATGAACAGGTGTTGGAGTATGTCCGAGAAATTGGCAACAAACTCGCGATCGTAGCGGGGCGGGATGAGTTTGAGTATCAGTTTTATGTGGTCATGGATGACCAACTGAATGCCTTTGCCTTACCAGGTGGAAAGATATTTGTCAATGCTGGCGCGATCCTGAAAACGGACTCGGAAGCAGAGTTGGCAGGGTTATTGGCTCATGAATTGGCTCATGCCGTATTATCTCATGGCTTTCAGTTGGTAACAGAAGGGAATTTAATTGCCAATGTTACCCAATATATTCCCTTTGGTCGCACCGCCACCAATTTAATTGTTCTCGACTATAGCCGGGACATGGAACGTCAGGCTGATGCGTTGGGGACAAAGATTTTAGTTGCTGGCGGCTATGCGGCGGATGGGCTGCATAATCTCATGATTACGTTAAATGAAGAAGACCGCGATCGCCCCTTATTTGCATGGCTGTCTACTCACCCGAATACAGAGGAACGGATTGATAATATTGAAACCCTAATTCAGCGCAATGGCTACAACCGTTATACCTACGAAGGCGTCGCCCGACATTTAGAGATTCAACAGCGAGTAGCGCAATTGCTCAAGGACTACGAAGCGCAAAAAGAGTGCGAGGAAAATGATGATCAGGAGTGTGAACAGGAGGAGGACACCTCAGAAGAATAGTCTTCTACAGAAGGAATAGGACTACGGGAGCATGTCACTTTTGCACAAAATGTTCTTGTAGGTTGGGTAGAGCCTAACCGAAACCCAACAACCCGCATTTCTCACAAGTTTTGCTATCTGAATCGTCGAAACCTTTACCTGGAGTAGGTTCCGAGCATTTTTGACCGACCCGGAATTTCGACAGAGTGTTGAAAGCCTTATTCTACGGTTAATCCAGGTTGTATGAGCCTTTGGGTAATTGTGGTGAGAAATCCGGGTTTATAAGCTTTGACCGTATCTTCGGCATTCAGTGTTTCTTTTGGTACGGAACTTCTCACCACATATAAACCATCCAATGTAGCTTCTTTATTGATACTTTCACTGTTTCTTTGGTAAGAAAAGCTATCGAGAGTTATCTGGATTTTGAAATGTTTCGCTACACCATACTTGTTGATGACTTCACCCACTTTCAGTCCAATTTCCGCTTCACCCCTTAATGGGCATCTTTGCCGCGATGTGGCGCTGACTATTTTATCTAATTTCCGTTCTGTGGCTTGTAATAACTCTTCGCGATTTCTTTTTCTTTCTTCGGCTAAGAAGGGATTCCGACAGGCGACTAATCTCTCTCCCGGATAGTCTTCACAAGTAATTTCAGCTAGGTCTTTTTCTTTAATCCAAACCGAGTGCGGACTTTTTCTATCTGTTGGGTTAATGTACTAGGGTCGGCTGTATTTCCTGAAAATACTTCTACCGCAATTGGACATCCTTGGGCATTACATACAATTTAGACAGGTTCGCTAGGGTACGTTTACGCACTTTCTTGCCTATTGTCTCACAAATTTTCTCCCAAGAGTATTCAGAAAATCTTAAAAATACATGGGTACGATTTGAGGGGCTAATTGGCTCAAAGGTTTACTTAGTCCGGGTTTCGGCTTCTATCCTCAATCGGGATGGGGGGAACTTCAGTTGTCCAAAGTCCAAATGTAAGTCAGGACGGGTAAAAATAACTAAGTGAGTATAAAAATATAGAATCAGATGCCAAGCTGCAACAAGCCAACTTAGAAAATTTTGCTAGCCCCATTGAAAATGAGGCGAGAATGTCAGAGAAAGCAGACAATCTTCAAGCTACCTGCTAAGTTTGCTTATTCTTCAAGAAGGCTCTATCTACGTACCTCAACCCAATCGACAAAGGGGATCATAGAGCCGAAAATTAACTTGACCCAGTGAGCTGATCAGGTACGATTCAGATGGTATCCTCTTGGATGATCAGCTATGTGCAGGAGATGCTATGGATAACTGGCAATCTGTTCGCGTTTTTGGCTTGCCAGCAGAAAAAGGCAGATGGTTTTTAATCCCGTTAGGCTCGCTTGTCCTACTGTGTCTAGGCACAGTCTATTCTTGGAGTATCTTCCGTAAACCGCTAGAGGACTTATTTGGCATCAGCGCCACCCAAAGTTTGTTACCGTTCACCTTTTTATTAGTCCTCTATGCCCTGTTGATGCCCATTACGGGATTCTACATTGATAAGATCGGCGTGAGCAAAATTACCGCGATTGGTGGCGTGGTAACGGGAATTGGTTATCTCCTCTCCAGTTTCACCACGAATATCATTCTTTTAACCATTACTTATGGGGTAATTGCTGGCGCGGGAGTTGGCATTGCCTATGGTGTTCCCCTAGCCGTTTCCGCTAAATGGTTTCCCGATCGCAAAGGGTTGGCAGTGGGATTGACGGCGATCGGCTTTGGACTTTCTCCCTTGGTGACAGCACCGCTAGCCAAGGGCTTAATTGAGGCGTTTGGCGTTCTTCCTAGCTTTGCGATTCTGGGGATTAGCTTGACGGCAATTATTCTGGTTATCTCCATCACCTTAAGATTACCCCCAGTCGGATGGAAACCCCACAACTGGACGCCAAAACAGATTGAAAGCAGCAAAAATCAGCGACGACAACTCTTGCAATCGCCGTCTTTTTATGCCCTCTGGTTTTGCTATACCATTGGCACGTTTGTCGGACTCTCGGCGATCGGTATTTCTAGTCCTGTGGCACAGGAAATTATTCAACTCGATGCGACGACTGCTGCGATTACGGTTTCTATCTTTGCTGTCTTCAATGGCATCGGGCGTCCTCTATTTGGTTGGTTAACGGATCGCCTACAACCCAAGGGAGCGGCTATTATTTCCTATGTGTTAATTCTGATCGCTTCAATTTTGATGCTCAATGCTGGAGAGGGGCAAGCGTTGACCTATCTGGTTGCTTTTTCTCTGTTCTGGCTTTGCTTAGGAGGATGGTTGGCGATCGCACCGACAGCAACGCTGATCTTGTTTCCTCCAGAGGACTATGCTAAGAACTATGGGATTGTCTTCACCGCCTATGGCGCTGGAGCATTATTAGGGACTCTCGCCATCGGACAACTCCGGGATTTGTTTGGCAGTTATACCTACGCTTTCTATCCCACCGCCATTTTAGCCATTATCGGCATTATTATTGCCCAATTTAAGCTTCGCGCTTAAGTATTGGACTTTGGACAAAAAAATAAATTTGCGTAATTTATTCGTCAAGGCATTTGGGACAGAAAAACTAGATGTAGGGGCGGATTTAGGGATAATTGTAGGGGCGGGTTTAGGGACTCAATTCAAATATCCACCAATAACGGAACAACAAAACCCACCCATTCCCCCACCGAAAGGCAATCGATTAATCCAAAACTGGACAACCCAACCCACCTTATTCTCAACCGCGATCGCACTTTGTTTGTCCAAAGTCCAGTAAACACAATCCCATCAGTAAATCCGATTAGCTAACCTTTGCCAAGGTTCCCCATTCCAACGAATAGATCTCAATCAGTTCACGCAGTCGATACTGTTGATAATTTTTTGATGAACTGAGACGAGCTTTATTAATCGTCCGAACCAGTTGCTCTCGGCAGAATGGTTTGCTTAAGTGAGCAATAGCCCCCTGTTTCATGCCCCAAATTCGGTCAATCTTATGACTTTTAGAGGAACATATAACAATCGGAATAGCCTGCGTATCCGGATGTTTTTTAAGCTGACGACACACCTCAAACCCGTTCATTTCCGGCATAATTAAGTCGGTAACGATGACATGGGGTTGATAAAGAACTGCCTTATTCAGCGCTTCTTTCGGGTTGGTTAGATTGACAATCCTATGACCGCTATCGCGCAGGTAAAGATTCATCAATGCTAACTGGCTGATACTATCCTCAATCAATAAAATCTTACTCATGAGACGATTATCCTGCAAGTTTAGATGAGCTGGGAAGGAATAAAAATAGGAAATTGGTTTTAGATATCTTTAGCTTATTACCAGAGTAGCTTTACTTCCTGTAACAAATAATCCGTTGATTCGCTGAATAATCCTACGCAGAATGGCTGAGTTTCCGAAAAATGAATCAGTATATATGCTTATCGTGTTGAAAACTGGGGATTATTGGGATTATAATGATTCATTCTGGGGGACAGTAAAAACTTGCTAATGACAGACATCTCTGGTGCATCAACTCATCTGCAACACCATCGACAGCAGTTTCCAGCTTTAGCCAACAAAGCCTATTTCAACTTTGGCGGTCAAGGGCTTCTCCCCGCCAGGTCGTTAACGGCGATTCAACAGGCTTATGAGTATACTCAGGCTCACGGACCCTTCTCCGGTAAGGTTAATGAGTGGCGGTTGGAACAAACCGGGCAACTTCGAGGTGCGATCGCGTCGGAGTTGAGAACGCCTCCCGAAACGATTACCCTCACCGAAAACGTGACTGTTGGCTGTAATATTGCCTTCTGGGGGATAGACTGGCAAGTGGGCGATCGCATCCTGCTGACGGATTGTGAACATCCGGGTATTGTGGCGACAGCAGAAGAGATTGGACGGCGATTTGGTGTAGAGGTGTCCACTTGTCCAATTATGGCGACGCTGAACCAGGGTGATCCTACCGCCGTAATCAAACAACACCTGACACCGCGTACCCGGTTAGTCGTTCTCAGTCATATCCTCTGGAATACGGGTCAAGTTTTGCCCTTAAAAGAAATTGTGGAAACCTGTCGTAATACGGCGACAGAAAACACCCCGATCCGAATTTTAGTCGATGCGGCTCAATCGGTTGGTTCTTTACCCTTAAATTTAAGCGAACTTGGGGTAGACTTTTATGCCTTTACGGGTCATAAATGGTGGTGTGGACCTGCGGGGGTTGGCGGTTTATACGTGCGCCCTGAGGTATTAGACGATCTGCATCCGACGTTTATTGGTTGGCGCGGTATTACGATGGACAACAGAGGTAAACCCATCGGTTGGAAGCCGGATGGAGAACGCTTTGAAGTCGCGACATCCGCCTATCCTCTCTACGTTGGATTGCGAGAGGCGATCGCAACTCATCAGCAATGGGGAACGGATCAAAGCCGCTATGAACAAATTTGTCAGCGTAGTCAGTATCTTTGGCAACGCCTATCTGAGTTAAACTCGGTGCGTTGCTTATTAACCTCTCCCCCCCAAGCGGGTTTAGTCTCCTTTGTCTTAACCGATAGTACCCCCTCTTCCCAACTTGTAAAACAACTGGAAGAGAAGAGTTTCCAGCTTCGCACCCTTCGCGATCCCGACTGCATTCGCGCCTGCGTTCATTACTTTACGGACTATGAGGAAATGGATCGGTTAGTAGAGGCGATCGCGAATCAATTGTAGGGGCGGGTGTAGGAATAATTGTAGGGGCGGGTGTAGGGGCGGGTTTAGCCACACAATTAGAATGTCAGTGATAACATCTCAACAAAACCCGCCCTTATTCAATTAAAATGTCAGTGATAACATCTCAACAAAACCCGCCCTTATTCAATTAAAATGTCAATGATAACATCTCAACAAAACCCGCCCTAACACCAAATCCTGACAAATGACAAATGACAAATGACCAATGACCAATGACCAATGACCAATAACTATTCCGTTGACTTTTGCCGCACACCTTGCACAATTCGCGAGAGTTCACTCTTCTCATTAACCGTAATCCGACTGGGGGAACCACTGATAATCCGCTCGTAATTGCGGAATGAATCTTTAATTTCTGCCCCATCTTTGCTAATCGTATACTCCCGAATTCCCGTATCATGCCAAGAGCCGCGCATTTTAAACACATTAATTGCCCGGGACATTTCACCGCGAATTTCCACGTATTGCAGCATTAAAATCGTATCAGTAATCGTAGAAATATGGGAATCGGTAATTGAATTCGATCCCATAAATTGATCCGTTGTATTAGTGAAAAACCCGGTAATTTCTTCTTGCTTGGCGTAACCCGTCACCCCAATCACGAACTGACGGAATGCATTATTACTCACTCCCCGCGCTAACGCCGAAAGAGAATCAATGGCAATCCGAGACGGTTTAAACTCCTGAATTTGGGATTGAATAATTTGCAAATGATCTTCTAATCCTGCCGATTCTGGGTAAGAACAAAGAATTTTCAATAATCCTTTTTCCTCCATTTCCTCAAAATCGATTCCCCAGGATAAACCGTTTCGCGTGAGCTGCGCTCTGGATTCTTCGTAAGCGAAGAGAATCGCCCGTTCTTCATTTAAACAAGCATCATGAATAAACTTACTAACTAATAAAGTTTTTCCGGTTCCCGTAGCTCCCGTTGCTAGAATAATGGAATCTTTAAAGAAGCCACCGCCACACATTTCATCCAGGGTTTTAATTCCAGAAGATACCCGAACATTAGACGAACGCTGAGTTAATTGCATGGCACCTAAGGGGAAGATATTAAACCCTTGATTGCTTAGGGTAAACGGGTATTCCCCTTTCATGTGGGTTGTACCCCGTAGCTTGAGAATTTCAATGGTGCGGCGTCGCCGTTCTCCTTCCAAAACATTACGAACAATTACCACATTATCGGAGACAAACTCTTCCACACCAAACCGGGCTACAGGTCCATACTCTTCCACGCGCTCCGTCGTCATCACTGTCGTCACGCCAATTTGTTTGAGACGAGCGACTAAGCGAAAAATTTCTCGCCGCACCACCGAAGCCGCATCATATTGTTGAAATATGGCGGTGATGGAATCAACCGAGACGCGCTTGGCTTTGTACTTACGAATCGCGTATTGAATCCGCTCAATTAAAGCTGACAGATCAAAGTTGCCCACCACTTCTTGTCCTTCTGGATCAGGAGAAGCATCCAGAATAAACAGTTTGCCATCATCAATTAACTTTTGCAAATTCCAGCCTAAGCTATGGGAATTTTTAATAATATCGTTGGGAGATTCTTCAAAGGTAACGAAGACACCCGGATCATCGAATTGAGTAATCCCGTTATAGAGAAACTGAACCGCAAACAAGGTTTTTCCCGTACCAGACGTGCCACTCACCAATGTGGTTCGAGCCACGGGTAACCCACCATGGCTGATATCATCGAACCCCTCAATCATCGTCCGGATTTTATGGACTCCTGGGGTGTTAAAATCATCGGGTCTTTGCTCATCTAGATTAAATGGACTCATATTTTTCGTCAAATTTAAAGATATAACTAAAATCGCCGTCATCTGAGAATAGATCTCGAATCCGCTATTATCTCATAAAATCTGAACATGCCCTAAAAATCTATCTCTCCATCCCGAATTTCTTCATACAGCAGATCCAATCCGATTAAGACTCTTTCACGATCCGACAGATCCCCAATAATTTTTCGCACCGGAGGGGGTAAAACTTTCGCTAGAGTTGGCGTTGCCAGAATTTTATCTTCCTCGGCAAGTTGAGGACTTTTGAGAACATCAATCACTTTCAGGGCGTAAACTCCTTGAAATTCCTGTTCCAGTATATTTTTGAGGGTTTTCAATGCTGTAACTGAGTGGGGAGTATTCCCAGCCACATAAAGCTTGAGGACATAAGTTTTTTTTAGGGGACTCATAGGGTTAGCCATTAGGAATAAGCGAAGGATAGTTGCCAATTTAAAAGTAACCCGGAATAAATTCGTTCACCGTTGACGTTGATGGGTCGGGAGCGAATTGCTAATACCATAACTATAATTATAACTCTCTGGGAATCGAGCGACGATACATTTCACCTAAATGAGCAATTACATCGATCAGTGTTAGGCGATAGTCTGTGAGAATATCCTCATTGCGACCCTCTAGCTTGAGTTGTTGAGCAAAATCATCCATCAAATCCATGTGAATTTCTACAATTTTAGAAACGGATATATCGGCAAAAAATGCTTCATTTACCAAATTATCAATTAACTGGTTAATCACGCTTTCTTGACTGAAGTACATTAAAACAATCTCACGATAATCATGCTTAAGCTGTTCGAGCAGTTTGTTTTTTTCATTTTGAGGTAAATAGCGAAAGAAAAACTGAGGATTTCGTTTATAGTACACACCGAGATATCCCAGTCGCTCTTTTAGTTTTTCCGATAACCGATACTGCTGCTTCATTAAAGAACTCCGATTAATTTCTTCGGTTTTCTTATCCGCATTAGCCATAAGAGTAGGCAAGTTGCAGTTCGGAGAAAGAGAAAGGAACTGGGTAATTGCCTGTTCCAGAGCATGTTCTAGATCAGAGACTTGGCTAATATCGAGTCGCACTTCAGCGGCGTGAAACAAATAATGCACCTCTCCTGGTGTATAACGAACGGTTGTCTGAATTGGGTTTGGCTGAGCATTTGTGACAACAACAGAATCATTGTTTTTTGATTCTTTTGGAAAAATAACTAGAGGAAGTAGGGTTCCTTGTTCGTACAACTGATTAATAACGGGTGGTAAGGAGTCGTCATCTTGCAGCACTAAACAATCGATATGCTGCTGTTTTTGTTCCACGAACTCCAGAAACTCAGAGGCTGAGTTCGTGATCGATAAAACATAGCGATCGCCACTTAAAACCTGGCTCAGTGACTGCGCCAGGACTGGGGAATGAACAAAAATACCAATTGACAGTTGAGGATGCAAAACGATAGGACTTTAATGTTGAAAAACAACCTTACCAATTGCCGAGTTAAATTTCTCGACTGTCAAGTATTTTAACAAAATTTTTCTAAAGTTAATTAACATTACGTTAAGTACTCTAAGAATTGTAAGTAATTGTAAGCATTTTGCCCTTTACCCCCCCGATCGAGAGCAATAATTGATCTAGAGCGGTGGTTGTGCTGGTCAGCGGAGCAAGTCCCTGGCGCTATTCGGCTTATGGGCAACTTAATAATTTATAGCCTGCGACCTAGCCGCTTCCCCTGATTTGAGCTAATTGGTCATATCCATGTCAACTCCCAGTTTAAAAGAATGTGCTGCTCCTGTTCCGATTTGTTCCCAAACCACTGATCTAACTGCCCTACTGGAAATTTTTCACGCATCAGGGAGTGACTCGATTGTTGTGGTCAGTGAGCAGCAATATCCTCTGGGAGTCGTGAATCTGCGACAGGTTATGCCCCATCTCCTGACCGGGGCGACGTCAGCAGCAACTCTAGGAACAACCGCAACTAGAGATTTCTCTCAACGGCTCTCGGAATTGGAACCCTCTGTAATTGAACCCCTAGAGATTCTACCAGCATCGTTGACAATCAGCCAGTTCTGGACTATCTTAACCGACTTGGGTAGGGGAAAACCAGACACACGCTTCGATACATCCAACATTCCCTACCCAGAAGGTTCCAGACAATGGGCATTAGTCGAACCCAATGGTAGCTTTTTGGGACTGCTCAATAGCTGGCAATTATTGAAATTCTTAGCACCATTACCCCAGACTGAGGATGTAGAGACATTGCATGCAACGTCTCTACGTCAGGGCGGGTTCTGCACAAACGCTACCATCAATAGCCAAAAGAAAGTTTCATTACCCACCCCGACAAACCATTCCCTCGAGAATCGCGAAGGATTCCCCAATCCCCAATCACCCTTAGTCCAACTCCTCGAACAACTACCCCTACCCCTGAGTTTACAAACCGCAACCGGGCAAGTCTTGTCCGAAAATCGGGCTTGGCGTCAGCAGATAGGGTTATCCTGGGAGCAGCCAACTGGGATAGAATCAACCTCGGTTGAATCACCCTCCAACCTAGGCATCCTCAACCCTAACACTCAGCCCGACTCAACCCGCCACTGTGCCAATGGGCAGACAAATCCTCAGGTGACAGAACCATTAGCGGTAGCTGAACCGAACCCCACCCATAAGCCGCTTAACAATAGAGAGAAGCCAGTAACTTGGGGGGTTGGTGATCAAACTCAGCCAACATTCACTTCCCCTAGAACGATGGGTTTTGACTGTGCAGGCGATCGCACTCACCTCATGACACCCCATGCTCAACATCCAGAACTTGAGTCTCCAGCAACATCTCAGTATCCTCAAGACTCACACCGGGATGGGGAAACCCTAGAAATGACGAAAAAAATCCAGGATCGCCAGTTTGTGTTGACAAAAATGCCTCTACCTCCCTCGTTGTTCCCCGAATTGACAACTGAGGACTGGAACGGCACACCATGGGAAGATACACCATGGCACGTCTGTACCCAACCCGATACAGCCAACCCAACGATCCCGAAAAATACCCTCAATCCCCCTAATTCACAGCTTTGGTTAGTCATGGCGCAAGACACGACGACTCAACAGCAAGTCGCTCAAGAACTGACTGCCAAAAATGCGGATTTAGTCCAACTCAACCGCCTGAAAGACGAGTTTTTAGCCTGTATTAGCCATGAACTGAAGACGCCACTCACCGCCGTTTTAGGATTATCAACCCTGCTCAAAGACCAGTCATTAGGCGAACTCAATGAACGTCAAGCGCGTTATGCTCGGTTGATTTACCAAAATGGGCGTCAACTGATGGCAGTGGTCAATGATATTCTGGATCTAACGCGCATGGAAACGGGTCAGCTTGAACTGACGTTAGAACCAGTGCAGATTCAGAGCCTGTGCGATCGCGCTTATCAACAAGCCCTGCAAGTCTACTCAGACAACAATCCTAATCACGAAGGCGCAACCCCCGACATCTCCTTTGTATTAGACATCGAACCCGGTCTAGACACCATCATTGCCGACGAACTACGGCTGCGGCAAATGCTGGCACACCTGCTATCCAATGCACTCAAATTTACCGACAGCCAAAACACCGTCGGTTTAAAGGTTAACAATCAAGATGGCTGGATAGCCTTTACCATCTGGGACACAGGGATTGGCATTCCCGAAGACAAGCAGCACTTGATTTTCCAGAAATTCCAGCAGTTGGAAGAACCGCTCACTCGTCAGTTTGAGGGGACAGGGTTAGGATTAGTCTTAACCCAACGCTTGGCTCGCTTGCATGGAGGAGATATCTCGTTTATCTCTAAAAACGGCAACGGTAGCGAGTTTACCCTGCTCCTTCCCCCCTGTCCCCCTTCGGGCAGGGATTTGGCAGAGACTGAGGACTGGGGACAGGCAAACACCAACGTCTCATCCCCCAATCGTAACCGCTTGGTGTTAATTGTGGAAACTGTACCCCGGTATCTAGAAAGCCTGACGGTGCAGCTAAAACAATTAGGCTATTGGGCGGTCAACGCTCGTTCGGGTCCAGAAGCCCTCTCCAAAGCGCGTAGCTTACAACCGAGCATCATTTTACTCAATCCTCTTCTCCCACAAGTTTCGGGTTGGGATGTACTGACATTACTTAAGTCTGATCTGCAAACCCGTCACATCCCCATCTTAGTTACAGCGACTCAAGCTGAAAAAGAACAGGCTGATCAAAATAACGCCGATGGCTTCTTAAGTTTACCGGTTCAAGCGGAAGCATTAGCCAAAAGCCTGACTTGCTTGGGTAAACATCAGCCTCCCGTCACTCAGGTTCTAACGCTGCTTTATCTGAGTGCGGGGTTAGTCGAGGTTCCCCCGGAATCGTCAAGACTAATTTCTCAGTTAACCGATAGACTCAGTTGCCAACATTCAGATCTCAAATACCGGGTACTGGAAGCCGATGATTTAGAACAAGCAGAATTATTGGCGCGGGTTTGGCATCCAGATATTGTTTTGCTCGACGGGGCTGGGATCAATGATGCCCCAGGTTACTTTAAAACCTATTTGTTATATCCCACATTAGCGGATCTGCCCCTGATTACCCTGGATCATCAAACCACACAAGCTGCCAATCAAGCGATCGGTCTTTCTGTCTATCCTTGTTTAGCCCCAGATAACCCCCAGAAAATTACCACACTGCTGCAAGTGATTCAAATTGCGGCTGGTGTGAGTCGCAAGTCGAGTATTCTGATCTTTGATCTGGGCGACACTCAAGGAGTTAGTCCAAAACCTCACGCTTTAAATCCTAATTCCGTTACACCTTACACCCCTTGGTTACGGGCATTGATTCAATATCTACAAGCGGCTGGATTTAGAAGTCTATTCTCCCAGTGTTGGTCAGATGTCTATCATCAACTTCAAGCACAAATGGTTGATGTGCTGCTGATTCGGATCAAGGATATTGAAAATGATTTGGGCGTGGTTCAAGGATTAAAAGAGTTGAATCAGCTCCCGAATCGACCCCCGATTCTTTTGCTGGATCATCGATTGCCCGATTCCTCCCTCAATGTTGGAATCTCTGAGTCTGATAAAAGAACGACGGAATTAGAGTCGCAATTGCAAAGCGTGGCTACTAAAATTTTGCCCGGTCGTTCCTATTCCATGAGTCAATTGTTAGAACAAATTCATCAGGTTCTCGGCTAAGGTATATCCAAGCCAGATCCCCGACTTCTTGGAGAAGTTGGGGATCTCTGTTCTTACCGATCAACAATTAATTTGGTATGAATTCCTAGATAAGAGTGGCTGCCAATTCTCACCTCTAAATTTGAGGCTCTGTCAAAATAGACGATAGTCGCGGTAATCATCGCGAGTCCGAGGAGGATGACGCCAATATCAATTTTTTCCATGGTAGTATGCCCTCATTGCTGATACCTTCAACAATAGACGGCTGACTCCATGGGAAGAGAATACACAGGACAAGTTACTGAATTGACTATGACATAGGGGTTTAACTTAACCAAGATTGGGGAACGGTTAGCTTTGGGGAGTGGACAATTTCTCAGCTAGCACGGTTACTATAGGATCTGCTGAATAAGTCTTGTGGTGGGGAGAGGCAATAGGCAACAGGCAACAGGCAACAGTTAACTGTTAACAGGTAAGGTAGAGTTTGAGTTAACTTCCCCCGCTTCCCCATCTTCCCCATCTTCCTCATTTCAATGTAAATCTTCTTCCCAAATGCCGATATAGATTCGTCCCTCTTGTTGGCGTTCAATCACGCCTTCGAGATAGTCTAGCTGAAAGGAAAACTGCCGAGATTGACGTTGCCACACTTGTTCTAATCCCTGTTGGATTTGCTGATTCAGCTTGCACCCTAACATTCCATTCAATGTCAACAATACTGTCTGGGAATCAACTTCAGCCGTAAAGGAGGCTTCGGTTTGTCGAATTCGTAGAGAATTTCGGTCAAACAGAAAACCTAAGCTAATTTGATCCGGTATTAATTCATAGAATACAGCACGAGTATTGGGCCAATAACCGCGTGCGGTTCCGGTGGGAGTGCCTAATAAACGCATCACGTCTTCTTTGGTAATTCCTGGCTGAAAGGCGGGAATGCCAACGCCTGTCGGAACTTCTCGACATCGCGTTTCAATCATGTCCCCTAGAGGAGGTGGAAAGACGTTGATGGATTCTAAGGGGAATGTAGAGGGCTTTGAGGCAAGTAGGGAACTCAGTTGCAACCGCGTTAGTGGTGAGAAAAATTGAGCGGATAGCACGACAGGGAAAACCTCGGCTATCAGGCAATTTATAATGATGACTATTACCATGATAATTTTCTGAGGATTTAGAGTGGTAAAGCACCGCCGATAATCGGGTTAATTTACCTAATAATTGGCAATTACAAAGTTATAAATAGGATTAGATTTATACTCAAATAATGGCGCATTTTTTAGGACTATCCAAACATTACGCCTTAAATAATTCGGTTAAAAAACTGTCGCTCGTTTTTTACGAGTACATCATTTTTCTGGTCATCCCGCCATCAATGACAAAATTCGCACCCGTGATAAATGTGGCTGGAGAAGCGGCGAGATAAACAGCAAAAGCAGCAATGTCTTCGGGTTTGCCCACTCTACCCGCCGGATGTTGTTGATGATCCTGGGGGGTTAATTGGAGTTGATGTCTAGTTGAGGGCTTTTGCCATTCACTAACATCTATCCATCCTGGACTAATGCAGTTGACTCGAATATCTGGACCGAGGCTAATGGCAAGGGCATGAGTTAAGGCGACAATTCCGCCTTTAGCCGCCGCATACGCTTCTGTATTCGGTTCAGACATAAACGCTCTAGTCGAAGCTATATTAATAATTATGCCTTGGTTTGGCTTGAGATAGGGAACAGTATATTTGGCACAAAGAAATGCCCCCGTTAAATTAGTCGTTAGCTTGTGATTCCAATCGTCTAAACTGAGTTCTGTGATTGGCGGATTTTCGGGATTGGCAATCGCCGCATTATTGACTAAAACATCGATTCTGCCCCATTGGTTTTGGGTGGCTTGAATCGCCTGTTTCACAGACTCTTCCTGGGAAATATCCGTTTGCATAAATTGAATTGAACCAAGGGGTTGAAACTCGGCGGCTGTAGCTGTTCCGGCTTCTGGATCAAGTTCTGCGATCGCGACGTTCATTCCTTGTTCTAAGAAGGCTTTCGCGATCGCCTTGCCAATCCCTTGTCCGCCTCCGGTAACAATGGCGACTTTCCTGTGCAAGCTCATCGGTTACTATCCCCTAATCCTTAGGATTGAGCCGCCCGTTGTTGTTTCAGATAGGTAAAAACTGACTTATCGCCAATATCAGGGGGAATTGGCTGCATTGCCTTACGCACCGCAAAGATTAAAAATAGAACTGTCCACAGTCCTAAAAGCACCTGTTCCGCCGTGGCGGGTAACACATTAACTAAATGTCCCAGTAACAAGACGGGTACTAGGGGAGTCAGCAGTTTGGTTTCAAAGCGGTTGAAACAAAAGGCTTCTTTGAAATAAATCCCCGTTAACGCCGCAAACACAAAGCCAATCCCGAACAGGGTAACGGGTTGGTTATACACGAAAAGGGCGAGGGGTTCGCTAGTCTGGATGGCAAACACACCAGCCGAAATCGTGCCAATTCCCCAAAACAGTTGGAGGAGGCGGTGTAGGGGGGCTAAATAGATATGAATCGTTGCTAAACTCACGCCTAGTGCTACACAGAACAAGCCATACAGGGGCGTGAGGGCGGTTAAAATGGTGGGATTATCCGGTTGCCACAAGACCAACCCACTAGCGATCGCAAAACTCAATGCCGCGATCATCAGGCTACTGCGGTATACAATAACGCCGACGCGATCGTTGTCGGTAATCGTAAATTCGCCAAATTGACCCTGGTACACCTCAGAGTCCCATTGTTGTTGTAATACCATTGTTATCTCTTTTCCTTTCAATACCACGAGGGGCTGACTGTAGAGACGCGCCATGGCGCGTCTCTACACCACATCTCCCTTATCTCCCAGCCAATGCCCTCTGTCTTTATATAATTTAACCTTTCATTTCCGTGGTGACAGCCACATCGACCCGATTTCCAGACGCGCCATGGCGCGTCTCTACACCTAACTCTAACTGCAACTCAGATTGAGCGCTACCGCCATTCACAGCAATTTCGACCCAACCGTGACTCCCAATTAAGGCGATAAGTTCTCCGAGGGGGCGATCGCTATAGGTTTGACCCGTGGGGATCTGGCGCTGGTTGACGGTGACTGACCCCATTTTTCCCCTCACGTCATCGGCGGGAATATTGGTGATCAGGTTGCCGAAATGGTCAATATACTGGATAGAACCCGTGATCCCCGTCGCGGTTTTGGTCAGTTCCGGGATTGGCAATTGTACCAGAGTGCCAGGTTCGATCACTGATCCCAACTCGTTTAAGGAAACACCACTGGCAAGATGTGCGCCGACGGGGGCAAATATATCTCGACCATGGAATGTTTGACTAGGGGTGGGGGTGCGCCAGAATTCTGGGTTAGTGAGTTCAACGGCAAAAACAATCGTACTTTGGGTTAAGATACCGCTAAACAATCCATTATCAGGTCCGACGAGGAAACCGTCATCCGCTTGTAGCGCGATCGCACGACGCTGACTACCTACACCGGGATCAACCACCGCGACATGGATGGTGCGATCGGGAAAATAGGGATAGGCGTTCATCAGGTTAAATCGGGCGGCGGCGATGTTTTGTCGAGGAATCTCGTGGGTGAGATCGATGATCGTCAGGGCTGGGTTAATTTGGGCGATGACGCCTTTCATGACTCCCACGTAGACATCGTTGATGCCAAAGTCGCTTAATAGGGTGATGATTGGAGTTGTAGACATAGCATTAAGTTAACTGTTCTGGGCGGTTGAAACCACAGCTACACAAACGAAACCCGCCTGCGCGGGTTTCCACACCCTAGTTTTTCTCTCTTTCCTTTGATCAATAATCAGTTTCAGTACCACTTAAGGATCTCTCCATTTCAGATCATCGCCCTCAAGATGATAATCCTGTAAACCAAGACGCGCATCCTGCAACCAGTTTTTATTCTGCTTGCGATCGCCTTGAGTCATGATATTTCTATTTGCTGCTTAGGAAGAGGGTGTTAGGTTTCGCTTTCATCAACCCAACCTACAACCTAATTTTGAGACTGTGAACCCGTTTTAACGGGTTTTAGCTTTTAGCCTGAACTTTAGTTCAAGGCTCAAGTCTTAGGAAGAGGGTGTTGGGTTTCGCTTTCACTCAACCCAACCTACAACCTTTCTGATTCAATGATATGGATAAAACTCCTATCTTGCAGCACTGGTAATAAATCCTCACTTACTACGAACGGTTTTGTTCGTGTAGCTGCGGTTTCTAACCGCCCAGCTAAATTGTTGTGGGGAATTTTTTATTATCACAATCCTCATCAACGGAATGCGATCGCGCTTCGGTTAGGGCGCACGTCTATGCGTCCCTACGGGATTGTGGTATTGTTATCCCCATCAACGGAATGCGATCGCGAAGACAGCGCAACTACGAACCTTCGCTAACTTACTTTTGCTGTTTCACGTACAGACTCAATAAAATGAATGATCTCTTGAATAAACGGCGCTTGGCGTAAAATCTCAGCACCTTCATATTTCAATTGTGCAATAATCTGTAACTGATTTTGAACTTCTTTTGACTGAGAAAGCAATTGCTCTAAAGCTCTTTTAGGTTGAAAACTTGCCAAATTCAGTACATCTTGAGGAGGAGTGTATCCGAGTAAACGTGAAAGCAAAGAAACATCTTGAAAAAAAATAGTTTCCATTTCCGGAACAGCAGTAATCACTTTGACAGGTGTATTCACCGCTACACGTTTAACTATTTGCTCAATATTTTCAATGCGCTCTTGAATAAACTCAGGGTCTACTGAATCTGCATCAACGACAATAATGACTGGTACTTGCCTACGAACGAGCAAAGAACGAGCAAGTGACTTAACAGCATATAGCCCACCAGCCTCCACAACTTCCACATTATTCAGACATTTTTCTGGCAGCACAGTTTTCAGTAATTGTTTATCTAACGATCCTTCAGTCAAAATATAACCAATCATGGGATGTCTCTCTCTCTAATGTCGTAATCTGGAAATGCATTTTCTACACAAACACGATATTTCAGAGTTAATAGTTCGCAAATGATTTCATTCTCTAATACATACTTTATTTCTTCTCCATGCCACAGTAGAATTGCCTGCGGTAGTGAAAAGTGTGAAAGATGGCGAGCTGCCTCGGTGAAGCCAGTTCGGCTAAAAACTAATCCAACCGTACCTGCGGGGCGACGTAAAAGTTGATTACGGAGTTTGGCGATAGGAGTAACATCAACGTTGGTTTTGAAGTCTTTACTTTCAACTAAACAAGAAAGTCCAGAGCAATAGACGGCGCCATCAATTTGCTCAACTTCTTCTTCAAACAGTTGTACTCTGTAGGGATACTTTACCTCTGCGCCATCTAGTTGAAAGGCTCGTATAACCAGATACTCAAAGGCTTTGCCCTGCTCCCATCCTGGTGTGTTACGTTTCTCGATGTTGTCCCATAGCGCTCGTAATCCATCCCATTGCAGCGATGCTATTATACTTTCGTATTGTTCTGCTGTAGCCAATTATAGTCCTCCCACTATAGCAATCCTATTTAGGTCGTGGCAATTTTCAAAAATGAAACCCTTGCTATACCTGGGTTTCGAGCATTTTGCTTGTTGCATCCTATTTAGGATTGCTATATAGGCTTCTAAAGTTATCTGTAAGTCTATCAGATTCAAAAATATAAGTCAGGACACACATCGGTGCGCCCCTACATAATGAATTATGCCATGATCATTCCTATCAGTGCGATCTAGCCGACGAAGACAGCGCAACTACGAACCTTCCGCCATCACCATCCCCATCAGTGCGATCGCAGGGGCATTATAATCAATCGCATATTCGTTCGTGGCATAAGATCGCTGATCATCCACATAACTTAGCGGACCCAATCCTTTCGGAGCAATTCCATCCTGGGCTTCTGTATTCGCCCCCCCTACCATTAACCCAGGAATTACCGTCTTTTTCGCGACAGCAACTCGGTGATGCACATTGCGGACTGAATTTGACCCCACAGCCGTAACAAAGGATAGATTAAAATGATTGCGTCCTAACAAATAATCTAACTGATCCACCGCCGCCTGATAATACGCTTGATCCCCGGTTAGTTTATAGGCATAAAACAAGGTAATTCCTTCCTCCGCTACCATCTTATTCGACGCCCAAATAAACTTATCCAGTGCCAAGCGATAGCCACTGCGATTCACCGTATCCAGTAACCGATCTGCCCGTTCTAATAACTTCTGCTTCATTTGCGCCTTCAGATTTTCTAACCCTTGCTGACGCGGTTGCAACAGATAATCTGCCATCCCTAATGCTGAGGGATCTTTCCATTCAAATAGAGTATACGATAACCCAGGAAGCTCTTGCTCTAAATACTCCGAAAAACTTGCCTCCCCTGTCGTAATCAACAATTCCGCCGCCGCCCAAAAACGGTCATCTTTATCCGTCTTTAACGACGCTTCCTTGTCCCATTCCCCAGCTAGATATTTTCCTGAACCACTATCATCCCCCTCAACCCAATCCACACGCATAGAGGGTTCATTTTGCAAAAATTCCCAAGCTTTTTGCGCCGCTTTTAAATAATTCTTCGCCAACAACACATCATAGTCTGAATATACTCGCGCCGCCATAGCTAACGCTGCGGCAAACTTCCCTGTTTCTGGTGTGGAAATTCCATAAATATAGCGAGGTTGGATATCTTCATTCGGTAGAATCATGGGGGGCCATTCTTTCCCCGAAAGCTTGCGATAAACCGCACCATCGCGCCGTTGCATGGTCAGCATCCAATCCAATCCCACTTTCATTTCATCCAATACATCGGGACTGCCATTTCCACTTTCAGGAATCATCAATTGGCGGTCAGAAAATAGCGACGGATATTGCTCATATAAACTTAATAAACGACCCACAGTTACCGCCGTGGGTCCAACATATTTACCAAAATCGCCCGCATCATGCCAACCCCCTTGGGCGCGTTTCATTTCACCCGCCCGATGCATGTCATCGGTATGGGCAAAGGTGCCATCATTTAAATGGCAAGGAGAATGACCAATCCCATTAATAGAATCCCGTATGGCTACCCCGCAGCGTTGTAAATAGTAGGAACGTAGCATTTTGTTGAAAGCATCTTGATAAATAGCCTGACCAATTTCAAAGGGGTAGGACTGAATTTCTCCAATTTTCAGAAAATAGCGTCCGGGGCGGTTGAATGTGGTGAAATCAATCCTTTGGATACTATCTTGACTGGCTGTATCTTGTATCGGCGCTGACAACTTAGTCTCGAAAACGGGGCGGTTATTGCGGACGTTAATTAATTGGACGGGATTGGTGGTAGAAGAATTGTAATTGAGTAAAAAGACTACCTTAGGATGGGTTGTTGAATATCCGACTTGGTTAATCAAAAGTTTACTTGGGTTATCTGGGTTTATCGTTTGCGCTTGTCCTTTAGCCCAGAATCCATAAGCCATCGATATTGCCCAACCGAGGAAAAAACGTCTATCGATTTTCATGACATCATTCCATCCTATTCATTTACAGAGTTTAATCTGTAGACGCACCTTTAATTCCTAAAAAATTAATCACCTAAAGGTTTGAGGAGAGGGCGAACCAAGTCAAGTCAGGGCGGGTTTTGTACAAACGTTATTATCAATAGCTGCACGAAAGTCCCTAAACCCGCCCCTACACACTCACGCACTATACCCTCGAAAGTCGTGAAGCATCAAAACTATTTCACCCCTCTTTTGGCGGTTCAACTCCCCAAATTAATTGTCCACTATTATAAACCGGAATATGAGTACGTTTGCCCTTCCCAGCTTGTTCTAGCATCTCTTGGTACGACCAATCATTAGTCATAGTCCAGCTTCCTGTCGGCGTACTCACCTGAAATTGGACATCTTTTTTATAATAAACTTCTCCTCCAGGATAAAGTTGTGTCCCATCCACATCCACCTGAATATAATAAATCGTTGGGGAATTTTGCCAAGGATTGAGTCCAGATACCGTTATTCCTGATTCAGGGCTAGCATTGACTGTAATATCCCTTGGGTTTCCTCCGGCTTCAATCACCTCACTACTATCAATAAAATAGCGAAACGATAAATTAGGAATAATCCGGGCGGGCCACGCGGACTGGTTATAAATTGTGGCTTGAACCTCCATCAAATTATCACTCAGTTGATTCCCTTGCGCCTCGACAAAAAATTCATCACTTCGTTGTTCTGGTTCCGGAAAATTGGCTAAAGAATTACCCCCATATTTCTGATAAAGTTTCGCCACAGCACCCGTAAATCCAGCATTATAATCTGTGGCAACTTCAGTCATCTGAAAATTAGACCGTTCATCGATATAATTATCCTGCTGATCGGGTCCGCCAACTAAGGCTCCATACAAAATATGTCGCGTTTCTTCCGGAATTTCTTTACTATTTGCCCAAGAACCATGGGCTGTTCGATGATGGGGTTGTCTGGGTGGGTTCTTGCCAAATCCGACCACATAACTGCGCTGATCTGGATTCGATCCTAACATATAATTAATCTGCCGTTCGGCAAAGGCATGATATTTGCGTCGCGTCCAAGGCGAGTCTACTGAGTCCCCATAAATAAAGGCTAAAAATGCCGTTTTTGCCGCATATCTCAACGAACCCCATTCATCCAGCCAAGCCAGTCCTCCTGGAGTATAAGAGATGTGCTGCCAGTGACAGCGATCGCACCAATAGTCTAACCAACGTTCGGCGTCTTGTCGATACTTATTTTTCCCCGTTAATTCAGCTAATAAGACATAACTGCCATAAGATTTATCATCCCAGGTATGTGTCCAATTATAAGCGAGAGTCGCATTAGGTTGATCCCTTAACTGCTCATAATAGGCTTCAGATTTCTGTAAATACTCTGGCGCTTCTGTTGCTCGATAAAGCCATGCTGCACCCCAAACCAGCTCATCGGTATAACCACTGGATTTATAATACTCTGCCGCCTCAGTAATGCAATCCGAATAGATTCCCTGATAGTCCTCAGCAAAGTCATAGAGTTCCTGGGCATGTTTTAGCAAAGTTTGGGCATAATTCGCATCAGTTGCTTGAAAAACCATAGCTGAAGCTGCCATCGCCGCAGCCGTTTCTCCAGCTAAATCAGAACCCGGACAAGTGGCATCAATTTTATAGGAAGGACGCTCCATCGGCATCACCTCCGCTGCTCCCCACCACCCATGATCTAAACTTCCTTTACCCACCTGACCCCACAACACTGTTGGTGCAGGATGAGCTTTAATAAAATAGTCATTAACCCAGCGTAAATTATCCAGCATGGCATTATATTGACCACTTTGTTTGTAAGCGTCTTCGTATTCAATGACGCCCCAAGCCAAAAGCGTAGTCGAAGCTGCCATGGGAAAGCCAAATTTTAGATGATCCCCGGCATCATACCAGCCTCCGGTTAAGTCAATCCCATTATCTGCACCATCATTTAATGCCGAATCCCCCCGCCATTCCACCCGATTATTGGCAGGCAGTGTTCCGGATCGCTGTACATCATAAAAATAAACCGCTTTCTGCAATACCTCACCGTAATTGTACTGATTGCCTGCCAGGGAGTCTTGACCCAAAACATTGAATACACCGAACATCCAATAATGAAGGCAATTAAAGCTTAAAATAAAGACCGTCAGTAAAAAAATGATCAGGAATTTAATCAGAGTACGGGCTTTAAACATAACGTTGGGGTTATCCAGATTAATCTCATACTAGCTTAGTCAGTTCCTGAAGCCATCCGAAAATTCACTCAATTGCTAATTTTTCATTAAATCTTTAATTAAGATATATTTTTTTGACAAAGAAAAATTCCTTGGCAATTTAAGACACGTCACTATTTTTCCTCAACGGTGTACTATTCGGATCTACCTTTATCCCTCATAATCGTCCGGATAGTGTGATACCACATCTGCTTCAGGAATCCCCTTTATCCTGTGCGTACTTTTTCCTTGAAGCCCTCTGTCATTTACCTTCTACACCTGTGCAATCCAACTCAACCCCCATCTATCAGCACCTCTTCAAGGGGGCGGCGCGGTGAAGTGGGCATGACTTGAGCATAACCAATCCGTAGTAGTAATAGAGGTTGTGCTTCCTCTAATCCTAAATAGTTCTGGAATTGCTGTCGCACCTCTAACACTTCGCAGGGCATATTAATATGCGCGTGTTTAATAGTTAACGAACTTGCTGTGAGAGCCACACGTTGGAAACTTCGTCCCAGATTTACCCAATGTTTTTTATCATGCTTGTGGGCAATAAATACCATCAGTGCTGAGGAACTCTGAATCAGTTTCTCGCACCGCTTCGCTTCACCTTCTGGAGTGGCTAATACTTTCATCAGGGTTTGACCCAACCAGCGAGGTATCGATACAGACGGAAAACCTAAAGCCGCTGCGATTAAGCCATCCTGATGAGAGGTTATTTCACGCTGATTAAAGCGAATCCAGGAAAGGAGTTCATTAACAAACGCCGGATTATTAAACTGGTGGCGATTCCCTTGTTTAACAAAGTCAGTAATCTGTTCAATGTCGTCAGCTTCCGTAAATAGCCTCAACTGAATCCCGTCTTGAGTATTTGCCTTTTCCAATTCTTGCAAATCTGTCACTGGGATTGCTCGACTATCATAAGCGCAACGAGTGGATTGACGCTGAGGAATAGTGTGGAACAGGGCTGTATCCGCAGGATGGGAATTGGGGTGTAAATGAACGACCAAACAGTCCTGATCAGGAAAATACTCAACATCACCGTTGAAACCGCTATGCTGTGCCGCAATCAATAGATTTTCTAAGGCACAACCTAAACTGATAAACAGCGCATGGTCATCGGGATCTACTATCGGTAGACGACGGGAATAGTCCGGGTAGATACGGATAGTATTGGTATCAATAGAAAATTTCCAGGGTTGGGTGTTGTGACCCGATGGTGCTAAGGTGGCGAGGCGAATCAGTTCTCTGGCTTGTGGCTGAGAAATCATGGTTAAAGTAGTCGGTACAATTAACGTCCAGTGATGAGTGTCGTTATTGTAGTATTGTCATGTTGTAGGTTGGGTTGAGGTAGGAAACCCAACAAACTCTAGGCTCACATCCTTGACTACGAAGTGTGACCAAATAGGCGGTAAATACCTACTAACCAACCGTCAACCGCCACCAGTCACCAGCCACCAGTCAGCCGTCAACACTAAAATTACAATAATGACCCGATCGCAACCTGGGGTCAAGCGATGATTAACACCGCTTGATATCCTCAAGAAACCGAGATACTCCCCACCGCCTCTATGGATGGCAGAATGTTCCAGGCTTGGGCGACAATATCACTAAGCCAGCGTCGTTGTGCCTGATCTAAGACACTATCTTCCGCTAGCACTTCAGCGGTAAGCTCGTCTAAGGACTGTCCTTGAGAACGGGCAATCTGAATGACACCGGCAATTGCCGCTGCCACTAATTCTTCATTCACTGGTTTTTGACGGAGAGCCGCCATTTCTTTGGGACTAACTGGGATGGGATAATTCATGGCGAGTTAACAAAAGCACCCTAATTGACCGAAAATGAGAAGAGTGTAAACTTTTTTTACTAATATTAAACCAATCAGTATCCGGAAGTGTAGCGTATTTTGCTTCAAGTCACCTCCGTCATCTTGCGTAATTCCTCAGCGAATCAGATCACTCCGATGAAAGAACTTCTCTACGTAGAAATACCGAACCCCGATACCGACGCTGTTCGCACCTGGTTGCAGCAGGACTGGTACTTTGAGCTGGGGAAGAAAACTCTAACCCTGGATGGTATCCTGGTACAAATTGAACATGCGTCTTCAGCCAATTCATCTACACCGATTTGCGTCCCGATTCCGGAAATCTCCATTTTTGTTTGGTCGGTGCAGCGAACCACCTACTTGAAAGCCTTTCGCTGTTGCGATCGCGCGATCGCGGGAGAACGGCAATTACTCCAGAAGCTGACAGGGGACTTACGCCGTCAGTTTCCCTATCGCTATCCTGAACCCCCAGAGGTCGATTTATCGCAACAGTCGATCTTTGAGGCGCTAGCACCCTATTATCCCCAGACGGTTCATTTCTTCCAAAAAATGCCCAAAGGGGAATATGACCTCAACCGCGTCTATTGGTGGGAAAAACGATGGCGCGAAGGGGTGCGGAATCCACAGCAGCCTAAACAGGTTGTGTTTAAGACAACCGAGGAACCAACACAGCTTCGAGGACACAGCTACTCCAATTCCACCTATGACCTGATTTACATCGGTGGCGCTCTGGGAGTCATTCACGCCGCTGTGATGGCACAACGGGGGTATCGAGTCCTACTGGTAGAACGGTTACCCTTTGGGCGCATGAACCGAGAATGGAATATTTCCCGGGCTGAGTTTCAGAGTCTCATCGATTTGGGGTTATTTACGCCCGATGAGTTTGAAGCCATGATCGCCAGAGAATATATTGATGGCTTCAACAAATTCTTTGATGGCAACAATCCTCCTCATCTAAAAGCACCTGTATTACATACACCAACTGTACTGAATGTGGCAATTGATTCAGAGAAATTGTTACAATTATGTGGAGAAAAGTTACAAAAAGCGGGCGGCGACATCTGGGATGAGACGGAGTTTATCCGGGCAGAGATCACGCCAGAAGAAGTTGTCGTCAGTCTACAGCATTTGCCCAGCCAAACCCCCCGACAAGCCAGAGGACGACTTTTAGTCGATGCCATGGGCACAGCTTCCCCCATCGCTTGGCAACTGAATGGGGGCAGGGCGTTTGATAGCGTCTGCCCCACCGTCGGTGCAGTGATTGCCAGTGGGTTTGAGCCAGGGGTGTGGGATTCTAACTATGGAGACGTTCTCAATAGCCACGGCGACATTTCCCGGGGACGGCAGTTGATTTGGGAACTGTTTCCGGGGGCGGGGGAGGACTTGACGATCTATTTGTTCCATTACCATCAGGTGCATCCTGAGAACCCTGGCTCTTTATTAGAAATGTATGAAGACTTTTTTACAATTCTGCCGGAGTACCGCCGCTGCGACATGGAAAAATTGGTGTGGAAGAAACCAACATTCGGCTATATTCCTGGACACTTTAGCATAAGCAGTCGCGATCGCACGGTGGCGTTTGATCGGCTGGTTGCCATTGGGGATGCGGCTTCGCTGCAATCACCTCTAGTGTTTACGGGATTTGGTTCCCTGGTGCGTAACCTGTATCGGTTAACCGACTTACTCGATACCGCTCTACGCCATAATCTCCTAACTGCCAAAGATTTAAACCAAATTCGCGCTCATCAAAGCAATGTTGCGGTCACCTGGCTCTTTTCCAAAGGCATGATGGTACCAACCGGGCGTCATTTGCCTCCCCAACGGGTTAATGCCATGCTGAATACTTTCTTTGGGCTTTTAGCGGATGAACCGCCAGAGGTTGCTGATACGTTTATTAAAGATCGTTTTGATTGGTTAACCTTCAACCGACTGGCATTAAAAGCAGCCAGACGTAATCCTGCCCTGATTTTTTGGATTTGGGACATGGCAGGGGCAAAGGATTTCTTACGCTGGATGGGTAGTTACTTCACGTTTACTCGCCATGCTGTGGTGAGTGGGTTACTTAAGGGATGGTTCCCTAATCTGATTCGCCGCTTACAACCGTGGATTGAGCCGCGTTATCCAGCACTATGGTTACGACTGTTAGCCCAACGTTATGCCATGACATCGGGGATGGAACATCCGGAATGGGTGCAGCGTGAAGCACCAAATCAGGATGAATTAGTGACCCATTCGGGTCAAAAGAAAGCCTTTGATTCTTAAGGGTTCAACCCATGTAAATCTTACCCTACAATAGGGGCTGCTGAATAAGTCTTGTGGTGGGGTAGGAAGCAGGGCTGCAGGGGAAGCTCAAACAGATTCTCGGCTTAGTTAGGGAGTTTGTCCTACTGGCAATTGCCCAAACTATTGCCAACGCAATGCAGCTTAAAGTTCATCAAATGAATCAAGCTAAAGTCTCCCGCCTTCAAAATTGATGAACCTGAGCAATAAGTAAATTGTCTACGACGCCTACGTGAACTGCTGACTCAGCACGACAGGGTTGTGAACCGTGATTTTTTTCTTTTGAATAGAAATCATTTGATCCGTTCGCAGATCCCCCAGTAGACGAGTGACGGTTACTCGTGTAGAGCCAATCGCTTCCGCGATCGCTTGATGGGACAGCTTCAAGTCAATGGTAATCCCATCCTTACCAGGGACACCGAAGTCACGGCAGAGAATCAATAAAAAACTGACCAAGCGAGATCCCATATCCCGGTGAGCTAATGTCTCGATCATCATTTCCGTCTGTAAAATCCGCGAGGACAGTCCCTGGAGCATCAACATGGATAGCTCTGGGTTGTCCTTGAGCGCTTGCTCTACCTGGTCAATCGGAGCTGAAAGCAGTTCAACCGGGGTAAACGCCACCGCATGGTAAAACCGATCAGAGCGGTGACCTGTAATCAATGACAATACCCCAAAGACACTATTTTCCCGCAACAAGGCAACTGTAATTTCTTCACCCGCCTCATATACCCGGGAAAGCTTCACAGCGCCTTTCATGAGAAAGTAGACCCGTTCGGCAGGATCTCCTGGGAAAAAAATAGTTTTGCCCCGTTCAAAGGTTTCAATAACGGGAGGAAATGAGCTTCCGCCGATTTGACGGAACACAGCTGCTAACGGTCTATCTTGCATTACGACCATACCTATTACCCTTGCGCCAAAGCCTTACTGACTTCCTGTAAGTGATTGCCGATGAAGCTTGAGACTCCAAAATCGGCTCAATGAACGATCCCTATATTGTATTCAAGAATACTTAATCTGAGTCCCAATAGGTTTTTTGTACCAATTGTTACATAATGAGGTGAGATGTCAACGGACACCTGATGAATTGAGTTGATAGCTAACGGTTTGGCGTTATCATACAACGAACATCGCCCAAACACGGTTATTCTTTAACGAATTGTTTTATTGTCTTGAAGAATTAAGATACCTATGCTGAATTTGACTGGAAAGAATGCCCTAGTGACTGGGATTGCCAACAATCGATCAATCGCCTGGGGCATTGCCCAACAGTTGCACCAAGCGGGTGCTGAGTTGGGAGTCACCTATTTACCCGATGAGAAGGGACGCTTCGAGAAGAAAGTCAGAGACTTGGTAGAACCCCTACAACCCAGTGTATTCTTACCCTGTAACGTCCAGGATGATGCTCAAATCGACGCCACCTTTGAGGCGATTGAGAAGCAGTGGGGCAAACTGGATATTCTCATCCATTGTCTTGCCTTTGCCAACAAAGAGGACTTATCGGGAGAATTTAGCCAAACCTCGCGCCAAGGGTTTACCACAGCCTTAGAAATTAGTACCTATTCCCTCACGCGATTAGCCGCTGCTGCTAAACCCTTAATGAAGGAGGGAGGAAGTATTGTCACCATGACCTATCTTGGCGGCGTGAAAGTGATCCCCAATTACAATGTCATGGGGATTGCCAAGTCAGGATTGGAGATGAGCGTCCGTTACCTCGCCGCCGAATTGGGACCGAGTAATATTCGGGTCAATGCGATTTCCGCAGGTCCAATCCGCACCCTAGCCTCTTCAGCCGTGGGCGGCATCTTGGATATGATTCATCATGTGGAACAGGTAGCACCCCTACGGCGAACCGTTACCCAGCTAGAAGTCGGCAATACCGCCACCTTCTTATCGAGTGATCTCGCCAGTGGGATCACGGGTCAGGTTTTATATGTCGATGCTGGATATGAAATCATGGGTATGTAATTGGATGCCTCGGTCAAGAAACCGGGTTTCTTTGGGTGAAACTTGATATTTCTGTCATCTTCACGAGAAACCCGGTTTCTCATAATACTTGACCGACGATCTAGGCATCAGCATTGAAAGGAATGATGTTGGAGCAACTCATCAAATATTTTGTCTATAAGACAAAAGGGCATATCACAAAAACACAGCTCGTTAATTTTTTATATTTGGCTGATCTTTATACGGTTAAATGGACAGGAAAGCAGCTTACTCAATTAAACTGGTGTTACTACCACCATAGTCCCTGGCATGAAGATATAGACGCAGCTCTCAGTCAAATGGACGGGAAAGAGATTGCCCAGAAAGCTGAAGGCAGGATCACCTTTATTAGACTAGGTATAGAAGCAGAGATCACAACTGATATAAATTTACCTTTGGGTCTAAAACTAATGCTTGATAACATTAGAAGAGAGTGGGCTAGTGCAGCAAAATTTGAACAGTTATTAGATTATGTACAGAATACGGCTCCAATGCTGGAAATGAGGCAAATCCATAAAGCCGAAGAAAAAGTTAAGCTCAATTTAAACGCCGAACGAGAAAAATTGGTGCGTGAGTTAGGATTGTAAAATGGCTGGACAAAAACCTCGGCAAGGATGGATCTACTTGATTAATCCTTCTCGTGTTTCTTTGCGCTGTAAGCAGGGTCATGTTCATATTTATGATTTAAAAGAACCCAGTCAGATCGAGTGTAATCATGAATATTGTACAGAAAAGCTTAATGCTAGTCGAATTTTGAGAGGCAGTCATCCTCACCTTGTTTGGACAAGTGAGCAATTTAGAAATAACTCGAATGACATACAGACATTTGCCATTATTCCATTGAGTTCACAAGAGATATACAAGGGTTTACCAACGGTTTACCCGATTAACCCAACTCAAAGGAATGAGCTTGATACTGAATATTATGCTTTAATACATCAAATATACACTGTTGATGGTAACTGTTTTAAAGATTCTAACCATCATTGGTTGAAGCGCATAGGACAGTTAGATAAATCAGACAAAGAGGCTATAGAGAAACGATTACAATATTTTTTGGTAATACAAGATAATCCTGATGGGGACTGGTTTTCCCAAAATGCCTCTCCAGAGTTGACTAAAAAGGTATTCTATCAGTTATCTGAAGATGAGCGAAACAACCTCATCGATGAATTTCTAGGTTTTTGATAAAACACCAGCACTCTCAAATCTTATTTGACCTCCCTGCCTTAAGCTCTGCGATGGACGAGGATTCTTCCTTTATCGGGTAAGTTTGCTAATCTGATGCTCTCATAGCACAGTCAATTCATAGTCAAAAAAACAGCAGGAACACCAAAAAACTGGCACATACGGTAATGTGACAGTTAATTAGTTATTGGCTGAAACCCTAGTCGAATAAGAATACTGGAGTTTCTTGTTTAACGAGCACGGAGGGATTTGAACCCCCGACACCCAGAACCGGAATCTGGTGCTCTATCCACTGAGCTACGCGCCCCTGTGTGTAACAGCGTTTCAAAGGAAACACACTGACACAAATCAGATTATAACGTTGATTTGGAAAAAACGGCAATCTGTGCCGAATAAAAAATTTCCCTGCCTATGGCTCAGACTAAATCCGGGTTAACTACCCCCATGTTGAGCTTACTTTTCACGGGATCTGGAAAACCTCTCTCTGAACCTCTCCCTAGCCTTCTCCTACAGCACTTTCTAACACGGTGTAGTACAGTCACTCTAGGACAACTCTGTTCTGCTCTTGTTTGGGTGTATCACATCGAGTCTGAAAACGCTGTACAAGGAGAGGGAAGCGGAATATATTTTTTTATATTGGAGAGGCTTTGAATTCTCCCTCTTCATGAAGCATTCTTTGGTCTCCCCCATGGAACAAAAAGCGAAGCCTCCTCTGGCTTCCCCGTGCAAAAAAAGCGAAGCATCCTTTGGCTTCCCCCTTTTGAAGGGCAGGGCTAATTCCGCAGTGATGAGAGAAAATTAGGGCGACCAGGATAAGCGCGTACACTAAATCTTGCAACCATGTTTAATCGAGTCATTTGCTTGCTATGAAGGTCAATCTCCACCGAAGCCTTAACCCAAGTGCCAGACTTTCGCGCTAAAAGAGGACGACAGAACCTTTGTGGTAATAAGCTCCTAGGTGAGTGCTAGTGGAAAGAGCGATCGCGTTGTTGAGCCAAACCCTAGAACCTTTGTGGCAACAAGCTCCTCAGCCAGTGTTAGTGGAAAGAGCGATCGCGTAAAGTAACTATAGCAATCCTAAATAGGACGCAACAAGTGAAGGGCTGGAAACCCTTATCTGGTCTACCTTACACGCTTATGCAGCAAGCCCTACATATAGCAGTAGACACATCGATTAGGACTTTCGGCACCATTGTAGAGACGCGCCATGGCGCGTCTCTACATAACATAAATGATGTGTCCTAACCGCTATGGCGGTTGCTATAAATCCTCAAAAATAAAGCGACGCCTTTTGAACAAGGAGCGTCGCTTTTGATGATTAGAAACAGAGGCTAGCCTCTGGCTAACCCCTAATCCTAACCTGCTATTTCGTTTCCGAGAATTCAGCGTCGATGACATCATCACCACCACCGGATTCACCACCGGGAGCCGCACCGGGTTCTGGACCACCTGCACCACCAGGAGCCGCACCGGGTTCTGGACCACCCGCTTGTTGATACAAGTTAGCACTGATGCTGTAGAGTGCTTGTTGCAATTCTGTGGTCAGCGTCTTGATCTTCTCATCGTCTTCTTGAGACACGGCATCTCGCAGATCTTTGATCAAGCCTTCAACCTTAGTCTTGTCTTCTGCTGGGACTTTATCACCCAATTCATTAAGCTGCTTCTCCGCTTGATAGGTGAGCGAATCGGCTTGGTTCTTGCGATCGATTTTCTCACGCCGCTCTTTGTCCGCCGCTGCATTGGCTTCAGCTTCCTGAACCATGCGATCAACGTCTTCACTGGGTAGAGTAGATGCGCCTGTAATGCTAATCGATTGCTCTTTACCCGTACCTTTATCCTTGGCGGTAACGTTCAGGATACCATTGGCGTCAATATCAAAGGTAACTTCAATTTGGGGAACGCCGCGTGGTGCAGGGGGAATCCCATCCAGACGGAACGTACCCAGACTCTTGTTATCGCCAGACATTTCCCGTTCACCTTGGAGAACGTGGATTTCGACGTTAGTTTGACCATCCACAGCCGTGGAGAAGGTTTCTGACTTCTTGGTAGGAATGGTGGTGTTACGGGGGATAATCTTGGTCATCACACCGCCCAAGGTTTCCACACCCAAGGATAGAGGGGTAACATCAAGGAGCAGAATGTCTTTCACTTCACCCGCCAAGACACCCGCTTGAATTGCTGCACCAATTGCAACCACTTCATCCGGGTTTACCGTTTGGTTGGGATCTTTACCCAATACCCGCTTAACCACCTCTTGTACCGCCGGCATCCGGGTAGAACCCCCGACTAAGACAATCTCATTGATGGCACTCTTGTCAATTTTGGCATCACGTACCGCATTCTCAACCGGGATGCGGCACCGATCAATTAAGTCTGCACAGAGTTCTTCAAACTTCGCCCGAGTCAAGGTCATATCCAGGTGCTTGGGACCTTCCTGGGTAGCGGTAATAAAGGGGAGGTTAATTTCGGCTTGGGTAACGCTGGAGAGTTCAATCTTGGCTTTCTCCGCTGCTTCCGTTAACCGTTGCAGGGCTTGCTTGTCTTTGCGTAAGTCAATTCCTTCGGATTTCTGGAATTCAGCGGCGAGGTAATCAACAATTTTCTTATCGAAGTCGTCACCACCTAAGTGAGTGTCACCAGAGGTAGATAATACTTCAAAGACACCATCACCGACTTCTAGGATGGATACGTCAAAGGTTCCACCACCCAGGTCAAAGACTAAAATTGTTTCGTTGCTCTTCTTGTCTAAACCGTAGGCGAGAGAAGCCGCTGTGGGTTCGTTAATAATCCGCAACACCTCAACGCCAGCAATCTTACCCGCGTCTTTTGTGGCTTGACGCTGGGAGTCATTGAAGTACGCCGGAACCGTAATCACGGCTTGAGTCACCGTTTCGCCCAGGTACTTACTGGCGTCATCGACGAGCTTCCGTAGCACTTGAGCCGAAATCTCTTCCGGTGCAAACTGTTTGCCTTGAGAGGGACAATCTAGTTTAACGTTATCGCCAACTTTGAGGACTTTATAAGAGACTTCGGTAGCTTCATTGGTCACTTCGCTATGTCTACGCCCAATGAAGCGTTTGACCGAGTAGAACGTATTTTCCGGGTTCATCACCGCCTGACGTTTGGCGATTTGACCCACGAGGCGATCGCCATTTTTGGCATACGCCACAACTGAAGGGGTTGTACGTCCACCTTCTGCGTTAGCAATCACGGTGGGTTTACCCCCTTCCATAACGGCTACGCAGGAGTTTGTTGTACCTAAATCAATTCCAACTACTTTTGCCATAAGAGTGTTCCAAGTTCGCTTAACTACAAATACTGGTGAAGTCGGGGAGCGTGACTGTTGAACCAAAATCTAGTTCAATCAGCAGCCAATGTGAGCTTCAATATCATTGGTTCGGCTACCAATCTCTATACTGAACGCGGTTAGCCTGTCTCATGAAGGGGGGGTTCCCGAACCTGAGATGGGACGGTTCGATCTGGTGATTGCTCGTTCCAGTCGCTATCCCAATTACCAATCATCAACCATGAACTTCGTGCTGATTTCTTGCGCTGTGTCTAATGTAAGAAACTCTATGGACTAAAGGTTTGGGGCGAACCGTAACGAATCAGTTGTGTTTGCCGTCTGTTAGTCTGTTGAGGTATCTGCTCCCTGTCTTTGCTGGCAAACCTTGGTCTTAAGCACAACCCAGGAATCAGTGGTTAAGCACTTGATTTTTACCAAAATATCGGACTATTATATAAGATTATTTGAGAACCAATCCTCGATTTTTTGTCTCCTAGGGAGCTTCTAAATAGCCGATTTCTGGATAAATCCTGCTTACAGTTGTACGGAAAAAAGGAATTTTGTGTCTAGTAGAATCTTGTGGAGTTAACGGCGGTTAGCAAATTTCATCATCCAAGTGATTAAATCGGGAAACCATCGATAGGTTTGGGTGGCGATAACTGTCGGTCCAACCACAACCTCTGAACGCTGCTCCTGGAGAGCGTCCCAAATCCCTTGGGCAATGTCCTCGGGTTGACTCACCAGCGGCGATTGTAAAACCTGATTCATTTGTTGACGGCGAGACTCGGCTTCAGAGTCATCCTCACCCCGAAACATCGCCCGTTCCATAAAGCTGCTTTTAATGACGCCGGGATGAACGGCGCTGACAAAGATACCTTTAGGTTCTAATTCTAAGCGTAGGGATTCAGTCAAACCTGTAACGGCATACTTACTAGCACAATACGCCGTCATTTCAGGTAAGGGCATTTTGCCACCAAAAGAACCGACGTTAACAATTGAGCCAGTTTTTCGGGTTAGGAAATGGGGTAATACTGCCTCTATGGTGTAGACATAGCCAAAGAAATTGGTATCCATAAGCTGATGCCAATCACTTAACTCTGTCTTTTCCACCGATCCAGTCAAGCAGATCCCTGCATTATTGATCAGGACATCAATTTGGCTATAGTGTGACAGTGCCTTATCCACCAATTCTTGCACCTGTTCGGGGTTTGTGACATCAGTGGAAATAGCCAAGGCGTCGCCTCCCTGGGCGCGAATGTCTTGGGCTACCGCCTCTAATCGCTCAGGTTGGCGGGCAGCGAGAACCACGGAATAGCCGTTTTGGGCAAATAGATGGGCAGTGGCTTTACCGCTACCTTGAGACGCGCCAGTAATCAGAACAGTGGAAGCCATAGGCACCGAATGAGTAAGTTCATCTGTTTTTGATTGTGCCAAAACTTGACCCGATAGTGTTGGCTGGCGTCACTCAAGTTAGCGATCGCGATAAGTCATCAGTCCATTGTAGGGGCGGGTTTAGGAACTGAAGTTAGCTATTCACAAATAAATGAACCACAAAACCCGCCCTGATTAAATGCAGAACGTTCTCAACGTAATGAATCACTTAATTGAATAAGCCAAGCAATCTTCACAGTAAAGATTACCTGGCTCATAAATATCAAAACATTTTCGTTGACTGACTGGGCGATCGCTCAAAAACCGGACTGTAATCCTAAAGCAATCAACGCTAACAGCCCGCCTGTCAAATAAAACGCCCCCACAATTTGGGTTTCTGACCAACCGCTTAATTCTAAATGGTTATGAAACGGTGACATTTTAAACAGCCGTTTGCCCACCCCAGCCTCATCTTTGGTGGCTTTGTAATAAGCAACTTGAGCAATCACTGAGATTGATTCCCAACAGAAAATGCCACTGAGAACAAATAAACACCAGAGATTCTGACTCAATAATCCTACTGCCGCGAGAGCGCCACCTAAAGCCAGGGAACCCGTATCTCCCATAAACACAGCAGCGGGGTGGCGATTATGCACGACAAACCCCAGACAACTGCCACTGAGACAAGCACAGAACACCATTAAACCCGGTGACGTTGGGGCAACGATCGCTGCCAATGCCAAAAGCGCGATCGCACAGGTTCCCCCAGCCAATCCATCCACCCCATCAGTCAGATTCGTGGCATTGCTTTCCGCCGCCAGCACAAACAGCGCCAGGGGCCAGAACAGTAATCCTAAGGGTAAAACGATACCAAACGGGAGTGCGATCGCGGTAATACTAATCGGTTGACTTGCTGCCAGCCAGATACAAAACATCAACCCCACGCTGATCTGTAGTGCCAATTTCAGGCGAGGGGAAATGCCTTTATTAGAACGGCGGCGGATAATTTGCCAATCATCCAACCAGCCAATCATCCCATAAGCCAGGGTCACAACGGATACAACCAGGACATTAACAAACTCTTGCCCTGCTAGTGCCAATCCCGACCAAACTAGAGCAACCATTACTGCCACAGGTACAAAAAACACCCCACCCATGGTAGGAGTTCCAGCTTTTTGTAAATGAGTTTGGGGTCCATCCTCCCGGACAATCTGCCCCATTTTCAGGGTTTGCAGAAAGGGGACAACCCAATACCCCAGTGCTGCCGTCACCACAGCACAAATCAACAGGGGTAAGGTCATGGAAACTCCGGCGAACAGGGAGCGTTCCCCCAACCCATCTAGAATCAATGACCCCAGACTCAAACCAACGGCTAGTAACGTCAAGAGGCTGGAACCCGTTAAATTAAACGACCGCCCAGAAGTTAATTTTGCGTCTATCACGGACAAAACATCCCTTTATCGAACTTCCTCACACACAATCAGACGCATGGCGTCTTGGCGATTCCCGTGTGACCCACGGCACTGATGGGAATCGTAACATCAATAGGGTACTTGCAATCAATCCTTCAAGCAAATTTACTTATTGTTGCCCGATGATTCATCACGATCGCTAACGATAGAGCAACTAATAGCGGAAAACTGCCGCGATCGGTGATTGAGCGGGGACACGCTCGGATTCTACAGCAAAAACTGTGCCACCATTCAAAACCGTATAAACGGCTGCTAAATCCAATAAATCTTGGTCACCAGCCTGGTGTTGCTCATGTAGCTGCACCGTGTTGCTCTGTGGGTCAAAGTTACCCCACTGCTGATGGTCTACGGCGACAAACAACGAATCAATGCGTTGATTATAAGCCGCCGGCACTACTTCTTTCAGGGCATCAGAGGCTTGTTCCTGATTATTTCCAGAAAATTCTCTGAAGCGGTCAATTGCGTCTTTCTCTGCCTGTTGAAATTTCGGCTGCACGATTGCCCAGGCTTGAGTATGGAGTTCTTCGGGCTTCGAGAGTTCGGGATTACCCGTAATGCCTTCGTCCAAAAGATGAGGGTAGGAATTCACTCGTTTATAAATCGGCAGGAGATAGTCTACCCCCGCTAACACTAGCGGAACTGTCTCATCTGGTAGAAACTCTTGTATCCCTTGATTCACTTGGCTGAAAAAACGGATGATCTGATTTTCTTGATCTTCATCCACACCTCGTCCATGCATAGTTCCCGGATCTGAACCGGGTAATCCACCCGGAGAATAGGTTTCAGAGGACATCAACTGAGTCTGATTTTCCGAATCCTCATACTGTAGTACACTCATCAGACTTTCAGGCAGATTTTCAATATTCTCAGGCTGAATTTCCCGAATGCGATCGCGCCCTCCCACTAAGAGTCGTACTTGGTTTTGACTCAGTGCCAAGATATAGAAACACCCATCACCCGTCAGCAGTGGCATTAGTGGCTTGAGGTGAAATTGGTCACTAACCACGACTAACTCGTCAAAATCAAGGGGTAGACGGTAATAGCGAAAGAAATTGGGAGCAATGAACAGGGCAAGTCCCTGATTCTGATGACGCCAAAACTCATCGCGTTCCAACTCTTGAGCGCTGTTGAGCAGTTCTTGGGCATCGGATGGGCGCATACCCTTCTCAACCAACTGGGCTTCGGCTTTTCCCCGGAGATTCTTGAAGCGAATGGGGTCTTGTTGAATTTCTGGACCCGCCGTATGGGTGGGCATAAATATAGAAACACACAATCCTTCTGGCTGTTTAACCAGGGTTTTGAGTTCTTCTCTCGATAGTAATGGCATGAAGTTGAACTCCTCTTTTCTCTTCAATTGAAAAAATTAAACGAACAGGCAAGATAGCCAGCTAACCCTAATGGTTAGAGGCTAAATCTCTGACGATTTTTTGGGTTAGGCTGCACTACAAGCCCAAAAGCCTAAGCTTGCCTGCCTTCATTTCAACGAAGATAGTCTGTTCAATACATCTGCCTTACGATAGGAAAGTTATCAGGACTGATGCACTTAAGGTTATTGGTTGAGACAGGGTGTAGGGTATGGGGTCTGGGGTGGTAAGGATTTGGGTTTCCGGCGAATCCAGCTAAAATTGCGCCATTACACAAACAAAGTGGGAGCATGTCAGGGACAGCACAAAATGTTCCAGTTAACCAAGGGAGTTGGGTTTCGTTTCTCAACCCAACCTACTCTCGTTGACATGCACGCGACAAAGTCCGCCTAGGACATCGGTCAAGAAACCGGGTTTCTTTGGCTCGGTTGATATGGCGTTGTCATCCTAACGAGAAACCCGGTTTCTAGCCATACTTGACTGACGCTTTAGCCTACAAGCTAAAACGGACTAACAAACACAGACAGTTCACACGCTACCAAATGTAGGAATTGGGCTATTCGTCGGACGACCAAAACTGGGTAGGTCAACATGAGTGATATTGCGATTCCTGACAGCTAGTCGATAGCTGACACTTTGCAACTCCGCATGAAGTTGGCGATTCTCTCGTTGTAATCGGCTCACCTTTTCTCTCACTGGTGCCATGCGTTCAGCAAACTTCTGGCGATAAATTTGGGGTAGCTCCTGAACCACCTGCTCTAACATGCGAGAGCGATCCGTTAATTCTTGCACAGACTGGCGCAACTGATAAATTTCTTGATCACGAGTCGTAATCTGCTCTTGGTAAAATCTGACTTGCTGCTCCACATCTTGCAACTGTTCTCGCAAGACTCGCATTTGGGCTTGATGACGCTCAGAAACCTCGGCTGGCGGTTTGAAGTTCGCATTGCCTTTAACCAAGCGAAATAGCTCTTGAGAGAGTTGCTGCACGAGCTGATCTCTCAGATGTAACTCTTCCCGAAGCCGAGACACTTCAGTTTGTAGCGCTGGTAGGGTTTGGGTTTCAGTCGCGTTCACGATAGCTTACAGCTCCAATACAATAGGGACTTCCAATAGCAGAAGACGATGGGCAACGTCGCTCGGTGATGTGATTACCCTGTAGGAGGATGATATCACTACTAAGGTTATGCTTGACACGTTAACTCCAAAATAGTCATTTGTCATTGGTCATTGGTGGTTGGGGATGAGTAAGTTCCTCTTGCACCAATTGCGCTAACTTTTGGGCGGCACCTGATTCACCTCGGACTGACCGTAGGCGCGATCGCATGTCTTCTAGTTTTTGGGGATGCTCTAAATACTCAAGTACCAATTGTGCCACATCCTGAGGTTTCAGTTGACCCACGACTTCTGGGACAATTTCCGCTTTTGCCCAAATATTGGGCCACGCAAATAGGCGTCCTTGTCGCAGAATCAGCCAATTAATCAGTTTGGCAAAGCTTGTTCCTACCCCCGGTAACCGGGCTAACAATCCGGGTAATCCATCCCAAGCCCGCATCGCATCCAGTTGCTGAGTGGGTAATAAGACGATCATTGGTACACCGAGGGAACCTAATTCCGCCGTATTCGCTCCCACTGTGGTTAAACACAGACAGCATTGCGATAATATCTCATGGGCGGGAAATTCGGTTATAAGTTCTACCGTTACACCACTCGCCATTTTGAGTATTGAGTGTCGGGGCGGGTTTAGGGAATTTTGTTTCGCGATTGATGATAACTTGGGTTCAAAACCCGCCCTGAATAATGTAGAGACTTCGCTCAAAGAAACCTGGTTTTGAGTGTAGGGGCGGGTTTCACTACTATCGTTCTCTGTCACCTTGATGTGGCTAAACCCGCCCTCATCTTCACCATCTAGCATCACCAATCTCGCCGCCCCCCATCCTAATTTCTGAATCAGGGGATTTTCTTGGGGATCAGCAAAACGGGCTAGCGTGGGTAAATCCAAGGTTGGTGCAACAGGAATCAAAAAACGGGTTTGAGGTCTAACGTTGTGAATGTGTTCAGCAATCGCTAACCCTAATGGTACTCCCTGAATCAATTTGGCAGGTTTTGACCCTGGAAGTAAACCAATCCATTCAATTGGGGAAGTGTTAAGTGTTGACCCTTCGCTTCGCTCGAAGGGAACCTGGTTTTGATCCTTCTCTTCTCCTTCACTTCCTTCGAGGACAGGGTTTTGAGTTAACGCCCTCTGCTTCCCCAGCTCCCTCTGCTCCCCCTGCTCCCCCTGCTCCCTCTGCTTCCCCTGCTCCCCCAGCTCCCCCTGCTTCCCCTGCTCCCCCTGCTCCCCCTGCTCCCCCAGCTCCCCCAGCTCCCCCAGCTCCCCCTGCTTCCCCAGCTCCCCCAGCTCCTCTGCTCCCTTACTCCCTCTCGCCACATCTGCCATTAAATCTCCAACTACCGTTAACTTGTGGCGATATTTTTTCGGGGCTTTGGCGATAATATCGGGTTTCATCACCCCGAACCGATCAATCCAGCGATGCCAACGGGCATCCCATTCGGCATAAACAACAGTACGATATTTTAAGCGAGAACCAATAACGACAGGAAAAAACTGATCGCCGCCTAAGAATACCACCACGCCGCGATCGCGCCAGTCCCAATTTTCGGCAGTTTTCCCCCAAAGTAAAAAGGGAAAGAAATGCTCTGCCCCTTGCACTCGGTCTACTTCGGGGTAGGATTGAACAATCTGGGCTTCTTTGCCTGTAGCATTGGGACAAGGAGACAGAATCACCGAGATGCGGACAAAGGCGCGATCGCATCCTAGCTGCTGGCGCAAGGCTTTGACCACAGGACGTACCCAGGTGGTGACTTCTCCCGGACCATTGGAGAGAATTAAAATGTCAGCATTGGTCATTGGTCATTGGTCATTGGTCATTGGTCATTTGTCAGGAAATATTACCCTTTTATCTGTCATTGGTCACTCCAATCCCACAATAGAATTCGCCAACCTTAGCAAAAATCAGCCAAATCAGTGAGTGCTATTCGTTTTGATCAAGTTCATCTCCAATTTCCCGGGACGCCCCAACCTGCGGTAAATGGTGTAACCTGCGACATTGAAGCGGGTCAACTGGTCGTTATTTTAGGTCCATCGGGATGTGGTAAAACCACAGTTCTCAAGATGGTCAATCGATTGTATGAACCCACATCCGGTGCGATTTATCTGGATGGGGTTAACATCCGCAAAATGAAAGTCACGACGCTGCGTCAGCAAATTGGCTACGTGATTCAACAGTCGGGCTTATTTCCTCATCAGACGGTGGCAGAAAATATTGCCGTTGTTCCCAAGCTTTTAGGATGGTCACGCTCAAAATACCAGTCTCGCGTTGATGAGTTATTGACGCTGGTCGAACTACCCCCTCAAGTTTACCGGAATCGTTACCCGGCACAGTTATCCGGTGGACAGCAGCAGCGTGTTGGCGTGGCGCGGGCGTTGGCTGGTGATCCGAAGTTAATGCTAATGGATGAACCTTTTGGTGCCATTGATGCGATTACCCGCCAATCTTTGCAAGACGAAATCTTACGAATTCAGCGTCAACTGCATAAAACGATTCTTTTTGTCTCCCATGATGTGGAGGAAGCGCTGCGTCTGGGGGACAAGATTATGATTTTACAAAAGGGTGAAATTGTCCAATTTGATACGCCGTTAAATATTTTGACGCACCCGGCTAATGATTTTGTCCGGGAGTTAATGGGTGCCGATGATCTGTTGCGTCAGTTAAGTTTACAGCGGGTGGAGGTGGCAATGCAGCCAGTTTCTCCAGATTATCAGCATCAGGATAATCGTGCGATCGCACCTGACGAGAATTTGCGTCAAGCTTTATCCCTCCTCTTACAGACAGGAACTCAGAGATTGCCTGTCATGGATGAAGGAAAGGTAATTGGTGTGTTAACCCTGGAGACGATTCAAAAAGCCGCTAAAATGGGTCAAACTTGATAGCCAGTCATCTGTCTTATTCGGGGTTTCGGAAAATACCCACTAGGCAAAAAAATAGTGTTACATAGTTTTTGGAATTATCCAATTTAAGATATTACTATGAACAACTCGTCTTTTTTTGATGAACAAAAGGAACAATCACTCGTTAAAGCCAGAATAGTTGAGAAATACTTTTGGGCATGGGCAAAAGTTATCATCGGATTTTTGAAACAAAAAGAACAAAAGCAAAAGTCAAAGTCAAAGAAGCTGAAACTTGCTTATATTGACTTGTTTGCCGGTCCTGGTCGATATCAAGATGGTTCCGAATCGACACCGTTGCGTGTACTGGAAACTGCTATTCGAGAACCAGATTTTAGAGAACGCTTGATAACGCTTTTTAATGATGCTGATGCAAATAATACACAGTCACTCCAGAACAATATTCAGTCAATTCACAATATCAATAAACTAAAAAATAAACCCATTGTTATAAACCATGAAATTGGTGAAGAGATAGTTCAGAGGTTTGAACAAGTTAAATTGGTTCCCACTCTATTTTTTGTCGATCCATGGGGATATAAAGGATTGTCATTACAACTGATTAATTCTGTAGTTAAGAATTGGGGCTGTGACTGTATATTTTTCTTTAACTACAACCGGATTAATATGGGATTAGGTAACGATGCCGTAAAAAATCATATAAATGCTCTATTTGGCGAAGAACGTGCGTCAGAACTTCGAGAAAAATTGCAGATACTAAAGCCAGCCAACAAAGAAATCGCTATTGTCGAAGAAATTTGTGAAGCGTTAAAAGACATGGGTGGAGAGTATGTGCTTCCTTTCCGTTTTCGACATGAAAATGGCAACCGTACTAGCCATCATCTAATTTTTGTCAGTAAGCATGTAAGAGGTTATGAGATTATGAAAGAGATTATGGCAAAGGAAAGTTCGACAACAGAGCAAGGTGTTCCATCTTTTGAGTATAATCCGGCAACAAAATTCCAACCTTTACTTTTTGAACTTTCACGTCCACTGGATGAACTCACAGATATGTTATTAGATGAGTTTGCCGGTCAAACAATGACGATGATAGAGGTTTATCAAAGACATCATATTGGTAAAGGGTACATCAAGAAAAATTACAAAGATGCTCTTCTAAAACTAGAGGCTAAAGGCAAAATTACAGCAGAACCATCTAAGCGCCGGAAAAACACATTTGCCGATACAGTACGAGTTACTTTTCCACCAATTTAAGTTGTTTGGTAGACTGATGACGAGATACAGGGATATCTTTTCGCCATTGCTGTTGGTGTTGTTTCCAAGCTAATGGCATTTCATCCCAAATCTTGCCATCCAGTTCTCTTCCTCCAGCTTTTGGTGTTCTACCCCCCCACTGTTTAAAGAAAAAAGGAACATTATTTCTCTCACATTGATCACGAATACTTTGCGCCCACTCTAACTTCATCGGACGATATCTATTTCCCGATTCGCCACCCACAATAACCCAATGAATATCCGTTAAATTAAGATGTAAATCACCGAGAAGTGGTTCACAAGAGAGAAAACGCACATTGGCTGGAACTTGTCGCAGGGAATCAACCCGATGAACATAGTCCTGATTTTCAACCGATACCCCCATCCAAATATTGTTATGCCATTCTAACTGAGACGCTAATTCAACTAAACGTTCATGTCGTTTGGTCAAAATTTGATAGATATGCTGCGGCGTTTGACCCATCACATCAAACACGTCTTTGAGAAATCCGATAGGCACGTCTTCGTGAAAAAGATCACTCATAGAGTTGACAAAAATGCGACTTGGCTTGCGCCAACGCAAGGGTTCTTTTATGCGTTCCCGATGCAGGGTTAAATCAAATCCATTGGGAAAATTCTGATGAAACCGTTTAGTTAGTGCTTCTGCATAACAATGGGTACAACCTGGACTAACTTTGTTGCAACCAGTTGTGGGGTTCCATGTTCGGTCTGTCCACTCGATACCTGTATGAGTGCTAGCCATATTCTCAGTCTACCCCTAACATTAATAGTCTTTCCTTTGCTTATTTATAGTACCGATGTATTGTAAACTTGTCCAGAGTTATGTGATTTAACTTTTGCCTGTTAATATTTGATAAGTTGCACCCGTTATAATAAAGGTTTGTAAACTGCTGTAAGGTAGCGGTATTAATCGATAAAAACTTTCATAGATGGTGCGTTAAATTTCAGTCTTTTTATCCTGAAATTTGGCTGAAGCGGTGCTGAAATTTATTTTTTGATCATTAACTGCTATGATTCAATTTAAATTCTAAAGACCTATGTGGCTATTTCAAGACTTTCACCCCCTAGCTGCGATCGCCACAACGCCTACCGCCGCCAAAACCCTACAGCCTCTGTGTCATACAGCCGGGGCGACGTTGCCGATGAAACTGAAGTTCCCCCAGACAAAAAATCAAAACTGCCCCACCGTGAGGCTTTCCGCGATTTTTTAGACGTTTGGCGAGACCTTCGGCGAGCGCTCAGTCGAGTCGCGCTCAGACGTTCGGCGATGCTCAGTCGAGCCGTCGAGCCGCCGCTCTACTTATGTATGATCGCTGAAACCTTGATTTGGCGTTGGTTTCAACCGATCTCTTGTCATATTACCAAAATACCGCGTTGGCGGAGCCTGTTCCGAAGGAACGTATCGCGGTATTTTGGTAAAGTTTACATGGGTACAGTTTTTGAGAGCTTAATCGCTCAAATCACTACGGAATAAGGCTTTAGCCTAGGTGTAGTACATCCGCACGGGGGGCTTCAGTTGAATAAGTTATGGGAAGATGAGGGAGATGGGGAAGATGTTAGCTGTTGGCATTATTTCTGCCTTCTTGTACTAGAAACTATACCGTTCTTCTGCCCAAGGTTCACCTCGGCGGTGGTAACCATTACGTTCCCAGAACCCTGATTCCTCGTGGTCAAGAAACTCTAAGCCATTAATCCATTTAGCACTTTTCCAAGCGTAAAGGTGGGGAACCACTAAGCGCAGAGGACCGCCATGTTCTGGGGGTAAGGGTTCGCCAAGCAGAGTATGGGCAAAAAAGTTATCCTCACGCACAAACTCGTCTAGTGTCAGATTAGTGGTATAGCCGCCATAGCAATGTTGCATAACATGGGTGGTTTTAGGGTCGAGTTCCACCTGACTCATAAAGTCAGTTACCCTGATCCCCGTCCATTGCACATCCAGTTTTGACCAACGGGTCACACAATGGAAATCCTTGGTGAAATCATGTTGAGGCATTGCCATCATATCTGACCAACGCCAGGTCTTGGGTGTAGCCAAACCCCAAACCCGAAATTCCCAGTCATCAATGTTAACGTCGGGAGTCTCACCATAAGTTAGAACCGGGAAGCCCTTGGTCAGGTATTGACCTGGAGGAACGCGATCGCTCTGTTCTGGTTCTGGTTTATGGAAAAATTTTCCGATCATAGTTCAACTATAAAATTTAGGACTTCTCACCGTGTCTAGATAACCATCCCGACCTAGCTAGAGTGTAGAGACGTATCAGGCTACGTCTCTACTCCCCCATCTTCCCTCCCTGAACGCAGGTGTTCACAAACTCCTGCTACCCTACACTAGGCTTCTTCTTCTTCGTCTTCTTCAGTCGGATAGACAAACGTCGAACGTCCACTCAAAACTGCCTTACCCAGAGAGAGGGCTTTCTCCGCTTCCAATGATGCCTTGCGTCTCCAGTTAGCTCTACGTTTGTCTCGTTTTGACTTTGATGTTTTCTTCTTGGGTACAGCCATGGTTGTCAGTTAGCGAATTTTGCACAGCCTTTCCATTGTATGCCATGAAGCCAAGTTGACATCCTCTGATGAATAAGCGTTTTTCTTCACGATTGCATAAGACACACCGAGCGTGTTACCGAGCGCAGTTCGACTAGGCTCACTGACCATCGAGGTAAGCGTTCGACTAAACTTCGACAGGCTCAGTTGCCGCGCTCACGCCGAAGTCCGAGGTGTTGCCTATTGCAAGAAAGCCTAGCGCGTAGCGCTATACCTCACCTAGCCTGGCGGAAGCGACTTGGCTGAAATGTTAGACTGAGTAAGCCAATGTAAAGATTGGACAAAGATTGGGAATAGACCTAGACACAGGGATAGAAAACCTATCAAAATATATTTAGTGTAAAACAATTCTTTTGAGCCTTCGACGATGCTCAGGGCAGACTTTTGATTTATGACTAAGGGCGGGTTTTATTGAGAAGTTATCGGTTTGAGGCTCTCTTAAACGGCTTACACCTGCCTCTACACTATAAATTTTGATTTCCAAGGTAGCATTACTAGGCTATGTAAATGAATCTGCCACTCATTTAATCGTTCACTTACTCTTTAACTTATGTTTTCCATCTACATTCTGACCCATAACGAGGAAATAGATATTGCGGCTTGCATTGAATCAGCCCAGCTATCGGATGATGTCATAGTAGTAGATTCCTACAGCACAGACCGTACTGTAGAAATTGCCTCCCGCTACCCCGTTCGTGTCGTGCAACATCAGTTTGAGAGTCATGGCAAGCAACGAACCTGGATGCTAGAAGCGATTCCCACAAAGTATCAATGGGTTTATATCTTAGAAGCAGATGAGCGAATGACTCCTCAACTGTTTCAAGAGTGTTTAGCGGCAATAAAACACCCAGATGCGGTTGGCTATTATGTAGCAGAACGAGTAATGTTTATGGGGAAATGGATTCGCCACAGCACCCAGTATCCTCGTTACCAAATGCGTCTTTTCCAAAAAGGAAAGGTTTGGTTCACAGACTACGGTCACACGGAACGGGAAGTTTGTAATGGAGCAACCAGTTTTCTACAAGAAACCTATCCCCACTATACCTGTAGTAAAGGCTTGAGTCGTTGGATAGAGAAGCACAATCGCTACTCCACCGATGAAGCGGCTGAGACAGTCCGTCAGTTAGAACAGGGAAATGTCAATTGGTGGAACTTATTCTTTGGTCGATCAGAAGTTGAACGGCGTCGAGCGCTCAAAGATTTATCCCTACGTTTACCTTTTAGACCCCTGTTACGGTGGATTTATATGTACTTCTTCCTGGGTGGTTGTCTGGATGGCAAAGCAGGAATGGCTTGGTGTACCTTACAAGCGTTTTATGAATACTTAATTTTGCTGAAAGTCCAAGAAAGGAAGCAAATGCCACCCTCTCATCTGTCGCCAGCTCATCCAATGACTGTCTTATCAGATGTTAAGGCTTCTGAGGTCTCTAATAATTATCATCTACCTCCGATGGAACGGAAATTAGCCTCCACCATTAAACCTTAAGATCAAGGTAGACATACACCATCTTTGGTATTTAGTCAAAAATATATCAATAAACTATTCTCCGTCTAGAGATTATATATCGATTCGGAGAATAGTAAATTTTTTTATGTGGGGATGCAAGGCTTGCATTGGTGTCAAGGTAAGCTCAAAAATCTGCAATATAGCACTACGCATTAAGGTTAGGACAATACAATTGGGTGAAAAGGCAACAGGCAACAGGCAATAGGCAACAGGGGAATGTCCTAACGTATCCCCGTAGGGCTATACCTTGGTTTGACCTCTCCCTAGGGTTTGACCTCTCCCTAGCCCTCCCCTGCGAAGGGAGGGAAGCGGAATATATTTTTAGTTAAGTTATCGGTTTGGCGCCATCAGTTATCTGTCAAACCCGCCCCTACACCCCCTGCTTCCCCTGCTCCCCCTACGTTTCATCTTAGTTTCATAAAGTTACTCAAAAGCATGAAGACTTGATGATCTTCCTTCATTTCTACTGACATCTAGTCAGTTTGTTGAATAAGATAAAAACAACTGAGCAAAGGTTAGATTCAACATCTAACACAACGGACTTAGTTAAGAGTCATACCTAAAACTCAGAGTTCCTTACACAGTTGAATTTTACAGATGAATACTCAAACTTTTTCTCGCATAAGACAATTGGTAGCTCCCTTATCAATTGCGGCGACGATGGTACTAGGGATATCTGCCCAGGCTAATGCAATTGATCTCGGCATCGCTTCTGACTACAATATATTTGTGCTAGGCGATGTGAATCAAAGCAATACTGATTCTGAGGGTAAGGTAGCTATTGGCGGAAATGTCAAATTATCAGATTTTTATGCGGGAATGGAACTCCCGACAGACGGAAACAACGGTGATGTCTTGATTGTTGGTAAAAATTTAGTCTTTCAAAATGGTCAAGTTAGAGGCAATGCAGTTTACGGAGAAACAGGAGAACTTACTAATGTAACTCTTGAGCATGGGGGAACGCTTCGCCAAGATAATCCCATTGACTTCGCTGCAGCTAGTCAAGAATTACAAGCATTATCTCAATTTTTAGGAGGATTAGAGGCTACGGGTCAAACAGAAATAGCTTATGGTGGAATTACATTAACGGGTTCAGATGAAGATCAGAATGTATTTCATCTAAATGCGTCGGATTTAAGCAATGCTAGCAGCTTCAATTTTAATGTAGATTCGGGTTCGACTACCATTGTAAATATTAGTGGAGACGCCGCATCATTACAAAACTTTGGCTTCAATTTCAATGGTGGTATTGATCAGAGACAGAACGTTATCTACAACTTCTATGAAGCTAGGGATCTGTCAGCCAGTGGCATCGGAATAGAAGGCAGTATTTTGGCACCTTTCGCTGCGTTTAACTTTGACAACGGTCAAATTAACGGCAACTTAATTACTGCTTCGCTAACGGGAGGGGGACAATCGAATAACTATCTCTTCAACGGTGATTTACCTGACCCAATCAGTGAAACGGTTCCTGAACCCGCAACATTAGCTGGACTAGGATTAGTCGCTGCTTTAGGAGTTGCTTCTCGCCGTAAAGGTAAGCGGAAAGTCTAAGCCGGTCAAACGTGAGTTCAGCAATTGGTGCGATAACCAACACGATAGTTTCATCGCACCTCAGTGACTCCAACCTAACCTAAGTCCATTTTTTCATGCACTCCTCACACTATCGTCCCTGACTTAATCCTTTAGGTCAGGGATTTTCGTATGAGACTCCTAAGGAGAGGGCGACCCGATTTCACTAAATGGACTGGTGTCGTTAATTAAGCTAGGCGGGTCGCCCCTACAGGGGAAATACTTTCTGTGACAGAGGGTAAAGGAGAGGGCGACCCGATTTCATTAAATGGACTGGTGTTGTTCATTAAGCTAGGCAGGTCGCCCCTACAGGGCTTTTACCGGTGTGGCTTTCATCCATAAAAATGGGCGCGATCGCGAATTTAGACTGGGGTTTTTCAGACTGTAGTTTTCAGTTACTGATGATGAAGACGTAGGGAGTGCGGCATCTCCAAACCATGAGCGTTCATTAACGATTCATTAGCCATAACTTGCTGAGGAGTTCCGTCAGCAATAATTCGTCCTTCATCCAGTAAAAGCACGCGATCGCACACTTCGATAATTAATTCTAAGTCATGGGAAGAAATCAGAATGGTTTGCTGAGCGGTTTGGAGAAAGTTGATCACGCGACGACGATAGCGCATGTCTAAATTTGCGCTAGGTTCATCGTATAAAACTAACTGAGGACGCATAGCTAACACCCCCGCGATCGCAACCATGCATTTCTCTCCCCCAGATAAATTGTGCGGTACTCGTTCTGAGAGCATTTCAACACCAGCCAGAGACAGTGCATCTTGAACGCGATGGTTGACTTCATCCCCTGACATCCCCATATTCTGTAGACCAAAGGCGACATCTTCCCATACTGATGGTAATAATAACTGGTCATTGGGATTCTGAAACACTAAGCCAATTTCCGGGCGAAACTCACCCACAACCACAGGTTGTCCAAATAAGTCGATGTCTCCAGAGGTTGGTGTTAAAATACCACAGATTGAGAGGAATAACGTTGTTTTGCCCGCACCATTGGGTCCAATTAAACCAACTCGTTCTTCAGGATATATATTGAAAGTGACATCTTGTAAAACCGCCGATCTATCCGGATAGGAGAATCTCAAATCCGAAACCGCGATCGCTGGTTCTCTAGCACTATCTGGGTTAGATACAAGTTGTTGTTGTGGTCTCATAATTTGTCATTCGTCATTTGTCATTTGTCATTTGTCATTAGTAAGGATTGGAGTCATTTTTTCCGATTATTACCGCCTTTCTACCAGAATTTCAGCAACGACGAATCCAATCGCGATCGCAACGGTTATTCCCAAAATAATTAAATCCCCACCAGAAACACGATTCTTGGGATTAGGCGGTTTACGATGGTGCAGGGTATAACCATACCCTCGCAATATCATCGCTTGATAAACCTGCTGTGACTGGTTGTAACTGCGAACCAATAAGCTACCCACTAGAGACGCCAGCACATTCAGATTGCGGCGCGAGAAACGAGTCGCCCGAAACCCCCGCAGTTGCATTGCTCGTTTCATTTTGATCAAATCTTCACCAAACTGTTCGATATAGCGGTACGTCAATAGAGTCATATCCGCTAGTACCGCCGGAAGTCCCAGCGATCGCATGGCTTTGACGGTACTCAAAAATGAGGCTGTACCAAAGAGAATTAAACTCACGGTGAGAATACATAAAAATCGAGTCGCAATCAGCGCTAGCGCCACGATTCCCTCTTGATATAGACTCAAAACACCGATCTGAACGATTACCGTACTACCAACGGTAAACGGTAAAAGCAGAGTAATTGCCAGCAAAAAAAAACCGGGGTAGCGCAGCCGCGATCGCAAAAACGAGAAGGGTAATCTGGAGAGGTAATAATACACCAGTGTCACGACGATCATCCCTGGGAGTAAACTTAACTGTTCAACAAATGAAAACGCAAAAATTAAGCTAAATAAGCCAATCAGTTTACAACGGGATTCCCAACGATGAATCGGAGAGTCTAAATTGGCATAAAAATCCAGTCCGTGTTTCATTAACTCTCCAACAATTCAGGTTTGACTTGTTTCAAAAACAGAGCCACGGCTGTCGTAAACGCGCCCTCAATTGCCATGAGTGGGATATGAGCCAATACCAATCCGGAAATTGCCATTTTTTCGGCTGATGCATCTATAGTTGCGGGAATATTAGTAATCACTAAAGCGAAAAATAGCAGCGTGGCTATCGCCAAACCTCCCGCACCGCCGATAAAGGCAAAGATACCCGTCACCACTCGATTATCCTTATCGAATTTTAGGCGCAACTGAAATAGGTGATACGCCAAAATTGCCGGAACGCCAAACATTGTGGCGTTTACCCCTAGAGTCGATAAACCACCATGCTGAAACATCACGGCTTGAAAGAATAAACCGATAAGAATGGCAGGAAACGCATAATATCCCAACATTGTGCCTAACAACCCATTCAGAATCAAATGGACACTCGTTGGTGGGATGGGAATGTGAATCCAAGAAGCGACAAAAAAGGCGGCGGTGAGTAGGGAGGCTTTGGGGATATTCTCTTGGGGATTCGGATCTCGGTTAATTTGGCGCAGGGAGTACCAAGTGAAACCGCCTGTCGCTGCGTAACCTGTGATACAGACAGAAGCAGGCAGGATGCCATCAGGAATATGCATAATTTTTGTGTAGTTTTGACCCTTCACTTCGGAAAGAGGGCAGGGCGCGTGACCCTTCACAACCCTCGATGGAACCGGGTTTGTAGGGGCGGGTTTAGGGACTTACGTTTCACAACTGATGATAACATTTAATCAAAACCCGCCCTAACGTGTAGGGGCGGGTTTAGGGACTTACGTTTCACAATTGATGATAACATTTATTCAAAACCCGCCCTGATCTTATTTTTTTGACAATGAACAATGAACAATTCTAACCTAATTGTGACTACCTACTTAGTCTGTTTTGTCCCTTTAACAAAATAGAGTGCTGTACCGACAAACCCCCAGATCACCGCAACTGACATCACCACGATTTGCATGGGTGTGAATGAGCCATTCGTGGATTGAATATTCATTACTTGACTATCTTCGGTGTTCTCTGTTGATGATTTATCCTCACCCATAGAAATAGTAATCAAATCTCCGTGACCCGCCTGGCGAACCTGAACTGCCCATTCTCCCGATTGTGAGCGATCGGGAGCAAAGACAAAACTACCATTTTCGTCGGTGGTTCCTTGCAGCCAAGGAGTAGAAGGATCTTGGGGAGAGTAAACCGTCACTTGGGCATTGGACATGGGTTCGCCGTTATCAAAAGCCGCATCAATTTTAATCGCCTGGGTAGTTTCATAGTTAATCTTGGCACCATGAGCCGTAGCTTTAGCTGACCAGCTCATCACTAACATTAGGATAAGGGGGACTAAAAAATTCCTTGGCATCACTCAAATTTTCTTAATGTTTTAGGAACGGTTAAAACCCAGTTCGCGACCCATAACTCCTCTTTATTGTCCGTGATGATTTTCCTGATCGCAAAAGGACAAATGACATAAGACATAAGACCAATTTAACTCGATTCGTTGGCAACGGTTTGGATTTCTTCACAGTGACCCTCACCAACGTGACCTAAACTGGGAAGAATTTCCTGAAGTTTCTGGTATTCTTCTGGGGAGAGTCCCGACTTGAGCTGCTCTTGGTTTAACTCAAGTGTGCCGTCTTGGGCTAGAGTCGCTAATGGCTCAAACCCTAAGGCACCAGTATTAATCTCATCATCAGCGGGTGCGCCTGCATCACCAAAGAGGTGATCAAAGTGGAACGTGGCTTCCAAGTCGGCGGTATCCCCTTGAGCAAGAATTCCCTTACGTTCGTCGCCCACAAATTCCCCACAGACAAATTCTAAGGGCTGATTCAGGGCAACGGTAAAGTCAATGGTTTGCCCCTCTTTCTCGGCTGTCCCTACCATAACTAGGATTTGACCTTCAGCCGGTCCCTCTTCAGCTTTGACCATTTTCCAGGATAAAGCATTATATTGTCCGGCAGGGGCATCGGCAACTTCTTCCACGAGAATGGGTTCAGCATCTTCCCCACCTGCGGCTAAATCAACCGTGTGGGTTTTGTCAACAACCACTTTGTCTTTCGCTTGCACTTTACTACCCGCCTCAGCATTGAATGGTGGGTCACTTTGGTAAGCGGTGATATCGGCTAAGTTGACATAAACATGATCAAAGGAGATTTGCCATCCATCTTTTGATGTGAAACCCTGACGGACAAAATCCTCGCCATTCGCCCGGATTTCTAGGGTTCCACTCCCTTGACTTGCCTGAGTTTCACTCTGAGTTTCTGTTTGTGTCTGAATCTCGCTGGTGGTTTCACTCTGGGAACAGCCAACTAGCGTCCCAGTTGTCAAGACCATCAGGCTCGTGAAAATGATTATTGGTTTCCTCATTGATGACCTTTGGCGGTTTTCATACTATACCCAATTAAATCCAACAAGTTTTCCCAATAATTTGCAATACCCCTATAGGGCATCTTTTGGCAAACGGCGAACAGGAAACAGGGAACAGGGAACAGGGAACATAAGTTATTGTTCTCGCTTTTTGATTAAGTCATCTGATGGATTTAGCGGTGTACGGTAGACCGAAATAACGCTAGCTTAAGTCAGCGACATTCAAGTTTAATACATTGACAACTGAGTGACGCTTTTTCCACCCCTTCATTTTGCCAACAACCTTGCCATCAGGCATAATCGCTCCTTTAAGGATGGCGCTTTGAAGATGCGCTGAACTCCAATGAGAAGCCGCCTGGAAATTTGCCAAGCTCAAGTTGGCGTTTTGGAAGTTTGTTTGGTTTAACGACGCCTGGCTCAAGTTGGCTAAAATTAAAATAGCCGATGTAAAATTAGCTTGGGTTAAATTTGCCTGATTAAACTTGGCGGAAATGAGCAGAGAGTCGTTCAGTTTGGCACCGTGTAAATTTGCCTGAGAGAAATTAACATCCATTAACGAGGCTTGACTCAAATCAGCCCATCTTAAGTCTATTTGTTTTAAGGAAACCCCCCTGAGAAAGACGCCACGTAAGTTGACGCCACGAAAATACCGTTCTCCAGCGGCATATTGCTGCAAAAGTTCTTCTGCTGTCATAGTGGCTTTGGATTTTCCCTCCCACTGAATGCTGTTTCTGACCGGGCTGAATCTAGTTCTTTATTAAAGCAAACTGTAGGGCGGCTGAAAATACCAGGGAGGGGTATAGAACAATTTAGGGAGAATCCTCTACTATATGCTGTAAGTCCTGGTCATGATAACCAGGACTTGTAGAAAACCTATTAAAGTTGACCGGAAACTAACTGGATACACCAGCTTAGTTAATGGTACTGATAAAGAGTGCTGCAAGAGTTCCCGTCACTCCAACGGCGATTAACAGGTTGTTGAAAAATCGACCGAATTCCGGCTCTATTCCTAAGACTTTATCTTCTTGACCCGCTGTAAAAAACAATGACCAAGCTTGGTTCAGTGTTAGAGAATCAAAGTTGTTAAAATCAGTCCGAAAAATAACGGGTCTAAATAGGTCTTTGTTTGTGAAAGAGTCAAAATCAGTTTTCATTATGTCTCTCCTGACAAGGTTAAACGAGTGCGCTCTCTGATGTCTAGAGGTTGGTAAACCAGCCAATCAAGCTTTGTCCACTCAGCGCTTCTACCGCCAAGAGTGAGATGAAGCCAATCATGGCTAGACGTCCATTGAGATTTTCGGCGTATTGTGTCCAGCCAGTGCGGGGCGTGTCATCGACATAAACCTTGGGTTCGATCGCAAAGTTATTCAGTCTGTCTCCTTCTTCGACGCTGTAACCGCGTGTAGTCATTTGCTTGTCTCCTTTGTTTTCGTCTGACATTAATAAATGTAACACAATGTAAATATTTTTTGCAAGTGCTTGACAAAAGCCAAGTATGGAATTAAATAGCAAGCCCCTACTCACTTAACTAAACCCGCCCTTGTTGGAGGGAGGAGGAGGGGAAGAGGATTACCAATGAACCATCAACAATGAACCATGAACAAAGGACAAATCCCCAATTACCCTTTCCCTGTTAGCCAATAGGTAAGCATTTCTCCTTTGCCCTTAACCTCAATCACCCCGCGTTTTTCCAAGGTATACCGATCCTTTAACCGCTCGTAAGTTGCCTGAGTAACTTGAATTCCCCCAGAAATTCCTTGAGATTCCATCCGTGAGGCGACATTTACCGTATCTCCCCACAGATCGTAAATAAACTTTTTCATCCCGATGACTCCAGCAATCACCGGTCCAGTATTAATGCCAATCCGCAGTTGAAACGCTTCTCCGGTATCCATGCGAAATTGAGTAATCACCCGTTGCATCTCTAATGCCATATCCGCGATCGCTTCAGTATGATCGAATCGGGGTAAGGGTAGACCACAGGCAACCATATAAGCATCACCAATGGTTTTAATCTTCTCCAACCCATACTCCTCAGACAGCAAATCAAACGTGGAGATAATGGTTCCGAGTAATTGAACTAATTCCGTCGGTGGCATTCGGCTTGATAGGGGTGTAAACCCAACAATATCCGCAAACAAAATCGTCACATCGTCGAATTGCTCAGCGATCAGGGCTTCCCCATGGTACTTGCCTAAGGTACTGTGATTTTGTTTCAACTGCTGGGCGATCGCCTCTGGCAAAATGTTTAATAACAGGCGTTCTGACTTTTCTTGTTCCGCCCGCAAGTCTGCTTCCGCTTGCAGGCGCTTCTTCTCAACTTGAATCCGTTGGGTGATATCTTCTAATACCCCTAAAACGCCAACGACTTTACCTTGGGCATCATGGATGGGAATTTTACTCACATCCAGCCAAACCGTTTGTCCATCAACGGGGGGTTTTTGTTTGGTTTCGACCACATGAAATTCGGCTTGATTCCGGCTAATCACCCGCGCATCTTGCTGGCGGTAGAGTTCAGCAATGTCTCGACTAGGCAGTAAATCATAGTCTGTTTTACCCACCACAACCTCTGGGCTGTCTAACCCGGCTGTCTTTGCCCACTTTTTATTGCAACCGAGAAAGACTAAATTGATATCTTTCCAAAAGACTTGTTGCGGGATATTATCGATAACTAATCGTAAATATTCCTCTTTTTCTCTCAAGGCGGCTTCAGCTTGCTTGCGTTCTGTCACATCCGTGCCAATGGAGAGAACTTCAATTAATTCCCCCGCCTCATTAAAAATTGGTTTATTTGCCCACGTCACCCAAACCGTTTTCCCTGTCTTATGAATGGTTTCCACGGTTCTGATCCGATAGCGTTCTGGACGTTTGCGGATGGCTCGAATCAAGATAGATAGCATCCGTTGCGATCGCGGCGTATTCGGGACGAGAGTTCCGACTAGAGAACAATTTAGGAGTTGATCGTCATCGTAGCCAAAAAATGTCTGACCATAACGATTAATGAATTTAATTTGCCCCTGAACATCCCACCGCAAAATAATGCAATTGGGGGTTTCAACTAAATCTCGATACTGTGCTTCACTGGCTCGCAACGCTTCTAGGGTTTGTTTATGCTCAGTAATATCCCGCGCCACCCAGAGAACAGAGTCTTTTGAGATGGGTGAAATACTGGCTGCAAACCAAACCGTTCGATCAGCCAAGGTGAGACGATACTCAACCTGAACCGTCTGTTGGCTGTCTAAGGCTTGGCGAATATACCCGACAAACTGATCCGCCTGCGATCGCGCCAAAAGATCATACTCCGTTTTGCCCAGCATCACTTCAACCGGTTGACCTAACAAGTCAGGATTGGCTGAGACAATTTTCAGATAACGTCCTTGGCGATCTTTGACGAAAATTAGTTCCGTCATCGCCTCAAATAAGGCACGCAACTCTGAATCAGAGTTGAGGGAATTTGTCAAGGCTTTAGACCGTTGACATAAACGTGAGAGGGACTGACGTATCCCAATGGAAATTAACCCAGTGAGTAGGGCGACTAAGGCAAAAACCCCCAGCCAGACAAGCAGGATATGAGGGGTATAGGGATAAATGGCTGACCAATTGGTCATGGTTGACGGTAACATCAGTTTACATCACCGACCAGGCTTGCCTGTGAATCGTTGCCCAGATGCTACCCCAAATCAATCTGACACCGTTGCACTGGTTCGGTTCGATATGTCCTTCCTAGCAGACCAAACGGCGCGATCGCTTCGCCCTACAGCAGGTATTTCCATAAATCCTGCACTAAGTAAGTGTGTGGGTGTAGCTAGCTCATCCAATCAGTCTGTCTTAGAAGTGAATTCCATGATAGCGACAGACGGAGAATCCGGCGTTGATTTTGATCAACCCTTAGCATGGATGTTCTATGTTAAGCCGTCATGCTTCCTCGAATGAATAGACACGCCATGGTGCGTCTCATAATCTTTGATTTAGAGACGGGATCTGTCACAATGATGTCCTGGTTGTTTCCCAGGGTGAGAAATTCATGGGTCGTGCTGAAAAAGTTGTACTAGCCTACTCAGGTGGCGTCGATACTTCCGTCTGCATTCCTTATCTCAAAGAGGAATGGGGGGTGAAGGAGGTGATCACGCTAGCCGCCGATTTAGGTCAAGGTGATGAGTTAGAACCGATCAAAGAAAAAGCCTTGAAATCAGGTGCCGCCGAGTCTCTGGTGGCGGATGCGACTGAACGGTTTGTCACAGATTACGCCTTTCCAGCAATTCAGGCAAATGCGCTGTATGAAAATCGCTATCCTTTGTCCACAGCGCTAGCGCGTCCACTGATTGCTAAATTATTGGTTGAAGCAGCCCAGGAGTATGGTGCAGATGCCGTGGCTCACGGTTGCACCGGTAAAGGGAATGATCAGGTGCGGTTTGATGTGTCGATTACGGCGCTCAATCCTAACTTGAAAGTTCTTGCACCCGCGAGGGAGTGGGGGTTGAGCCGGGAAGATACGATCGCGTATGGGGAACGGTTCGGGATTCCCTCTCCAGTGAAAAAGTCGTCTCCTTATAGTATTGACCGGAATTTGCTGGGTCGCAGTATTGAGGCGGGAATTCTCGAAGATCCCATGGCTGAACCGCCGGAAGAAATCTATCTGATGACCAAAGCGATCGCGGATACTCCCAATGATCCAGAATACGTGGAGATTGGCTTTGAGCGAGGAATTCCAATCTCGCTGAATGGTCAAGCCCTTGATCCCGTCGCCCTGATTACTCAGCTTAACCAAGTCGCCGGAAATCATGGGGTGGGGCGAATTGATATGATTGAGAATCGGGTTGTTGGGATTAAATCTAGAGAGATTTATGAAGTCCCGGCTCTGTTAACCTTAATTCATGCCCATCGCGACTTAGAAAGCCTGACGTTGACATCTGATGTCAGCCAGTATAAGCGAGGGATTGAAGACACCTATAGCCAGCTTATTTACCAGGGGTTATGGTACTCTCCCCTAAAAGATGCTCTAGATGCGTTCATTCAGCAAACTCAGGAGCAAGTTTCCGGAAGCGTGCGGGTGAAATTCTTCAAAGGTAACGCCACCATTGTCGGACGAGCGTCTAGCAATTCTCTCTATACCCCAGAACTAGCCACCTATACCTCTGAAGATCAATTTGATCACAAAGCCGCTGAAGGCTTCATCTACATTTGGGGATTACCCACTCGCGTTTGGTCAGCCAAAACTAGAGGTTAAATGCCAGTAGAGACGTTGCATGCAACGTCTCTACAAATCGCTAGGATAGAAAGACCTACTTTCACGTTTCAGCCTCAACGTCCCTATGCCCACCTATCCTGGAATTTCTAGCGACGCCTTCCGACACCCCCTTGACCAACAAGCTGAGGATGCCCTACGGAGTGTTCCTGGATTTAACCTAGCTGCCCGCAAATTCGTCGAATTTATCTACGAACGCCCCCAATTCGTCTATCTGATGGGCAATAGTATCCAAGTGGGACCGCGCCAATATTCCACCATTTACAGCTTATTTCGCGAATGTGTGCGAGATTTAGATATCCATCCTGAACCCACTCTATTTGTTAGTCAAAACCCCCAAGTGAATAGTTATGCCTTGGGACAGGATCATCCATACATTGTGTTGAATACAGGGTTATTAGACTTACTCACTGAAGTCGAAATTCGCACCGTGTTGGCACATGAACTCGGACATATCAAATGCGGTCACACGATTTTAATTCAGATGGGAATCTGGGCGATGGGTGCGGCGGCGTTTCTGGGAGATTTAACCTTTGGGATTGGCAATATTGTCACCAGTGGTTTACTCTTTGCCTTTTATGAATGGCGGCGGAAAGCGGAGTTATCGTCAGATCGGGCGGCTTTATTGGTTATCGATGATATCAATATCGTCATGAAAACGATGATGAAACTATCGGGGGGTTCTCATGCTTATGGTCATGAATGCAGCCTTGATGAATTTATCCGCCAATCCGACCGATTTCAAGACCTTGACCAAGATAGTCTTAATCAAGTTTATAAGTTTTTATTATACAACGGTGGGAATGGTTCGTTTCTTACCCATCCTTTTCCGGTTGAACGTTTGCGCTATCTGCGAGATTGGGTCAAATCAGAAGACTATCGTCAAATTCGCCAGGGCAATTATCAACGAGTAACCGACGAAGGATCAGTCAATGTGCCATCCCAAGCGGCTCAAAACCAGGAAGCCCAACGATTACAGCGTCAACTCGAAGAATTACAACAGGAAATTAACCGGATGAAATCTGAGTCGGATCAGTCTTAAAGGTTTGTATGTAGTAAGCGCTTTAGCGCTATAAACGTTCGCATCGCTGACTTAAGCATTATTCTCCCCCTGCTAATAGACGTTGCATGCAACGTCTCTACATGCTTCCCCTGCTTCCCCCCGCTCCCCTTAACCGAACAGTATTGAGGACATTCTTTACTGTTCCCTGTTCCCCGTTCCCTGTTCCCTCGCCTCACCACAACGCTTATTCAGCACCCCCTATATATTTTCCCGAAAATATATATGATGAATTTATGTCAATATCAATTGTGAGATCGTCAAGCTGAACACGTCGATGAGCGGTAGCCTTGACGCAGGGTGTCATCAACTTGCTACTATTAGACCTTCAGTAAGGGCGTAAGCGTCCTCTTGGATTTCCATGATCAGGGAAGTTATCTTAGATACTCGTCATACTGAGTCTCGTACTCAATCCAACCAGCTAGGATTCCCTCTTCAGCAGGCACAGGATGTTATCTATCAATTTTTGCTAGATACGGTTAAACAACAACCGCCAGAAACCGTTTTGCAAGAATTTAAATTGTTATTTATTGACTATAATGCTTCAGAAGGTAATCCGGAAGCGATTCAAGCTTTATCAGAAATACTTTTTGCTAACGATGAAAAAGAATTTACCAATACCCTTAAACGTTCCTGTTATATTGTTATTAATAATTGGTATATCTCAAGAAATTTCACGGCTAGCCAAGACTTAGTATCCCTATTTTCTGATGTAAAACTGACGCGAAAAACATTATCGCCAACATTAAGCCGTCAAAGAGCATGGCTGTTAAATTTCATTAACAGTCAAGACTATCACGAACTTCAATTATTTATTACTCAACAAGTAACTTCAGATCCTGGTCATTGGAGTAACCGTTATATCTCTTATCTCCTCGTTCCCCAGTATACAAATTTGAACAACCCCGTGGAGCAACGTGAAGCGGCGAGAATCTTGTCAAAAAAACTCAAAGATCAGTTCAAGTTTGATTTGGCAATGTATACGGCGTACTCTAAATCCGCAATTTGTCGGGAACCTATTTACAATAATCCTACAGGTTTAGGGGATAAAGTTGTTGATCTAATTAAAAAAATTGTAGTTAAGCATGGAATGTTTAACTATAAAAATGTCGCTAATATATTTTTAGAACAAACCAAAGATTTAAATTATAAACGATTTAAAAAAAGTTTACAAAACTATCTTATATTTTCCGTTAAAAAGAAAGAGCTAGTTAAATCCTTAAATCAAACCTTAACTGAGAAATTAAATGATCTCTACGAAGATTACCACAATACAACCATAGAGGCGGCATTACTCCTGAGAACCTGTAACCGCTTAATTGAATATTTAACCACTGAAAATCAGGATGAGCCGTCGCCCCTGTTTATTTTGCTCATGTCTCAAGCTCATCACTTAACCTTAGCGATGCTCTTGCTAAAAATCATTATGATTTGTCCGAACTCGCGTAATCATCTAGAAACTTGCATTGCTAAATTAATTCAATATTACACCAATTATTCGGAAGAGAGCTGTCGTTGGGTGATTACATTTTTTGAAGTGTTTAAAATTACCTTTGCTATTCATACGGAAAATGTCCAATATAATCTGATCAAAATGGATAATACGACAAGTTCCGAATTTCAGCTAGATGCTTACCGAGTGTTTTCTCAGCTTCGGGACTATGTAAAATTGGAAGAGAAACCCGAAAATCAGTAGATTGAGACGTTTTCGGTTCAGATGGGGTGCAGCGGTGCAAGGATGCAGGGGAGAAGAGAAGCTGCTGAAGACTGTAAATGATTTTTCTCTGTCTTCAGTTAGAGACGAGCCGCTTCCAGGATCAAGTAGAATGTCACCTTGGCTAGAGATAGCGATCGCCTGGATAGTGATAAGCTAGGCAATCGTGAGGTGCATATCGCTTAGGAGTATAGCGTGAAACGACTGACTGAGATTTGGCGACAGATATTAACACTGGCTTTAGCCTGCGTGATGCTACTGATTGGTACGGCGTGTAGTAGTACAACGGTAGACAGTGGGCGTCCAGAAAATCCTCCGGTTCAAGCTGGAGGTACGAATAACCCCTACAAGAAGGGGGGAGACAGCTACACTGACAACAATATGTCTCTAAATCCTGATGTCAGCCGTAGGCTCAACGTATCAAACAACTCGGTAGAGCAATCCGAATTAGCTCGATTAAGTTGAGAACGGTGATTGCTTTAGACTTAGGATAATTCACTGACAATACAACTAAGGAGATTTTTTTTATGGGCAGAATGATAGATTGGCTAAAAAATAAACGGTTTACTCAATTATTAACCGTAGCTTTAGCGGGTATCTTTGTATTCATCAGTACAGGATGCAATAGTGGAGTATCAGCGAAGACGGCTGACGATGTGACAAAGAATGTTACTGAAGTTCTCACGCCTACAGGCGGAGCGAAAGACTATCAGGGGGTTGATTCTCCGAAAACGTCTCGAAAGACAAATGACAATCCTGATAAATTAATTAAAAACGCTGAGAAAAACCTGGAGAAGAAGGCGGATACTCCTGAAAAGTTTATCGAGAATTATCAAGAAGGAGCGCCGCTGAATAAACGAGTTGAGCGACTCGGCAAAGATGTGAAAGAGTCAGCCACTGATTTCACCGAGGGTGTGACTGAGGGAACTCAGAGAGGTGTTAAAAATCTCAAAGATAATACAACGGATGCGGCTGAAGATGTAAGCAAGTCCGCCAAGCGTTCGGCAAAAGAGGCAAAGGAAAAAACTGAAGATGTTGCTGAAGATGTAGCTAAATCTACCAAACGTTCAGCCGAAGATACGAAAGAAAAGGCACAAGAAACCGGTGAAACTATCGTCAAAAAGACGAAACGCGCCGCAGAAGATACCGCCGATGCCGTACAAGATAAAGCCAGTAAAGCCAGTAAATCAGCGCAGCGAGCATTAGAAGATACGGCGGATGCGATTGACTAGAGTCGGAACTCTTGACATAAGTCTTCTATTAGTGTGAGTATTTAGGGTTGATTGTTAATCGCAATGAACCTTGAACACCATAAAAAGGGTACGGTATTATCGTGCCCTTATTTTGTTGTCTATGACAGTTTATCCTAATCAACCTCAAAACACTGATGTAGTTTTGGGCGGTTCAATCTCCAGAGGAGACGCCGTATTAGGCGGAATTGAAGCCGTAACCCAGCAGTTGAGTCAGAACCCCGCCTCCACCCTAAATGCCAAAATCGCCGCCCTCCATAACGCTCTGAATTATCGGCAAAAGGGCATAGCGATACTTATTCAAGCCTTAGAGGATGAAGTGTGGGAGATTCACCAAACCGCCTATTCTCTCCTAGAAAAACACGCCGCCACTCAAGCCGAATCAGCCTTAACTCAATACAGTATCCGATTAGCCAAGGAACTCCTCAACCGTTACGAAGCTGGAAATCGAGTATTTTCAGGGGCGAATTTAAGTGGAATTTGTTTGCAGTGGGAAATCTTAAGCGAGATTGATTTAAGTGATGCTAATCTCAGTGGAGCATACCTAAATCGAGTCGATTTAACCGGAGCAATCCTGAAAGGCGCGAACTTCAACCAAACTATTCTAAACGGTGTAGAACTCAGTCAGGCAAATCTCAGCCATGCGAACCTAACGGGTGTTTCCCTAAAGGAGACAAACCTCAGTCAAGCTAAACTCATGGGGGCGAATCTCAGAGGGGCAGATTTAAGTAATGCTCACCTACAAGAGGCAAATTTGACTCAAGGGATTATCAGTTGGGCAAACCTGAGTAACGCCAATTTAAGCCAAGCTGATTTTACCGAAGCTAATCTGGTTGGTGCCAATCTAATCGGAGCAGATTTGAGTGACGCCAACTTGAGGGGCGCTAAACTAAAAGGAGTCAAGCTGACCGATGCTAATCTAGACAATACCGATTATGATGAGCATACCGATTTTCCAGTTGGATTTAGTGATTACAATCAATTAAGAAAAAATGGGTAGGGACAGGTTTCATCATGACGAATGACGAATGACAAATGATATGATGTCCGGACTCATCACCCCTAATAAAAATGTACGGGCTTGGTTACCAAGCCCCTACTCACCAATTATGGGTATTCAACCGGACATGATATGACTAAATAATCTCCGTTCAACTCCTAATCACACTGTCAAGAGGAGAGAACAAACTTTTCTGTGTAATCAGTGTGAATAAGCTCGCACCTCCCTACTCCATCTAGACAATAAATCCGTGAAATCAGTGTTTTGACAAATGACTAATACCTTCAATCCCCATCAAACCTTAATCGAACAATTAGATTTAATGATCCGGGCGCGTTATCCGTTACTTTATATCGTGGCGGTTGAAGAAGAACCCGTGGAAGAAGTATTACTCTCTGTCGCTGTGCAATCCCAACCCGAACGCCAAGTTTTACTCTGGGATATTGTGCGGGGATGGGATGATAATGGGGCGGATAAGGGTTCAGTTATGGGGGCGCTGCATCGGATTCGCAAGACTGATCCGCAAGAAAATAGCTTATTTGTCCTCCGGGATCTACATTTTATCTTGAAAAATCCGCAGAGCGATCGCAATGCGCCCGTGATCCGAGAATTAAAGAATTTAACCAAGGAACTTAAGCGTTCTCGCAAAACCTTAATCCTCACCAGTCATACCTTAGAAGTGCCAGCAGAATTGAGTGAGGAAGTTACGGTTATTGATTTTCCTTTGCCGAATTCCCAGGAAATTGATTACCTGATTAATATTCTGGTCAAACCCGAAAACTTAAACGTATCTGGATTAGCGCGGGAACAATTAGTTAAAGCCTGTCAAGGATTGAGTCGTGCCAGAATTGCCCGGGTATTGGCAAAGGCATTAGCCGCAAAACAACAGGTAAATGAAACGGATATTGATGGCGTATTAGGGGAGAAAAAACAAGCGATTCGCCAAACTGGGATTTTAGACTTTTTCACCGCCCAGGAATCGCTGAAAAATGTCGGTGGATTGGAGAATCTCAAGCAATGGGTACGGATGCGCCAAGATGCGTTTACGGAAGAAGCGCGACGCTATGGAATTCCCAATCCCAAGGGAATTTTACTGGTGGGAATTCAGGGAACCGGGAAATCCCTATCCGCGAAAACCATTGCCCATGAATGGCGTTTGCCCTTATTGCGGTTAGACACGGGGCGATTATTTGGCGGGATTGTCGGGGAAAGTGAAAGTCGGGTGCGCCAAATGATTCAAATTAGTGAAGCGATCGCGCCTTGTGTGTTATGGATTGATGAGATTGATAAGGCGTTTGGTAATATTGGTGCTGGCGTTGATGGGGATTCAGGAACATCCAGACGGGTATTTGGTACGCTGATTACCTGGATGCAGGAAAAGACGAGTCCCGTGTTTATTGTAGCGACGGCGAATAATGTGCAGATTTTGCCCGCCGAGTTATTGCGGAAAGGCAGATTTGATGAAATCTTCTTTTTGAATTTGCCCACGGAAGCCGAACGCAAGGATATCTTTAAGGTGCATTTGCAACCCTTACGCCCTTCTCGCTTACGGGATTTTGATTTAGCCAGATTAGCACGACAAGCGAAGAACTTTAGTGGGGCGGAGATTGAACAGGTAATTATTGATGCCATGCATCGAGCTTATGGTACTTTGGTGAATGGACAACGGCGAGATTTTACCACCGAGGATATTGTCCGGGCGATAGAAGAAACGGTACCACTTGCCGCGATCGCACGGGATCAAATAGAAGCCCTGAAACACTGGGCAGCCCAAGCGGGAGCAAGAACGGCGTCGAATGATAGTCAGTTGGTGGAGGAGTTAAAGCATTTTACCCAGCAAAAGGGGATTGGTCCGTTGGAAGTGGATTAATGATCGGTAACCAAAGCATTTAACAAACCCAGTAGTTCATCAATCGGCGTCAGATAGCGATCATTAAGATCAATGAAGACTTCCAGGCGGGTTGTCAGGGATAAAAACCGCCAAATTTGTCCGGTTGTCACCGTACCATAGACCGTTTTTGCAGTCATATCAGCGTCGCGTCGATTAACTAAATAAGCGGCATACATGGTGGCAATACATTGAGCTAAACCTGCATTAATGTTTTCATTCTTTGCTTCAATGACGGTAACAACGGGCGCTTTAATTGTCAGCTTATCCGGGTTAGCGGTGAACAAAAAATCAACAAAGCCATTGAGTCCGAGACTGGGGTCAGCCGTAAAGTTTTTGCCCGAAAATAAGGAAACCGTGGGATTAAGCGTAACCAGTTCACTCAAAAGGGGAGCAATTAAATACTCAGACCGAGCCTTTTCGGTGTTGATAGCAGTCGCCAGAGGGACAAATCGCTTTAAGGCTTCGGTTAAGAAGCTACTGGGAGCGATCGGCTCAAAATCGATAAGTTTCTCCACAGGAGTAAGCTGGCTAATGCCTAAAGGAATGAGTTGGTCTAATGAGGTGAAATCACTGTAAGCCATAACCTTAACCTTCACGCTTTCATGTACAGGACTTACGCACAGGTTCTATTTGTAGGGTGTGTTAGCAAAGCGTAACGCACCTTTCCCCCTAGAAACATCAGCTTAACGGGGTCGCGATCGCTAAATTTTTCCCACCTACTTACAGACAGTTGGGCATGATTATTGGTTGGCTAATTTCTGGACAAATGCCGCGTGTTCTGGAGATTGCCAACCTGCTTGTAAAACTGTTAATACTTGTGGCATATTCTCTGCTAATAACTCAGCAACGGCTAACCACAATCCTGGAAAAACTTGACTTCGCATAATACCATCGTTATCAGCCGATAATTCTAGATACTCGCCCTCTTTCAGATAAAACCAGCTCAATTTGCGATCAAGAACTTGCCAAACGATATATTCTTTGACTCCATTGCTGGGTTGTCTCCCATGGAAATATTAGGTGTCATGGCTGCATAAGTTCCGAGCCAAGTGATAATTTTACCATGAGGTTCACCGTGGCTCTTAAATCGTAAGGCAGCAGCCATGTAGACAATTCCTTCAATCAATTCGGCTTTTTTCAGGTGAGGCATGGCATTGTAGCGACGCTCGAATTCATAGCGGCTGAGCTTGTCGCCATTTACCAAAGGGGGAGTGGTCAAATGCGGTAAGGGTGTTTTTACCATGACGATTATACTGGAGATGATCCTCTGCTGATCCTACCGAATTAGGGATTGAGACTGTAATTCAATGTGGCGTGACACACCTAAATTCTGAGCTTAGAAAATGCTACGATTTTAATCCACCAAATTTCTGAATTACAAGTTCGGTGAATTGCCCATAATAACAATGCTGTAACCGCTTTAGTATGAAAACATACTGGGAGAATGGGTGATAAAAATCAGAATCCCCTGCACATTTTGGCAGGGGATCGAATTCAACGCTGTTCGATTCTTGAACCGTTATTGGTAAGGTCCGGGGGGTCTGTCTTCTTTGAATGAAGATAACCATTCGCGAACTTGACCCGCTGCAATATCGCGAGATCCGAGTCCAAACGCCAGCGCGATCGCCACAGCAATTGCACCTAAGAGTAAGCCAAAGGCTAAGTTTACGATGTCGCCAGCGATACCCATTTGTTGCAGCGCCATCGCTGCGGAAAAGCAAATAATCGCAATCCGAGCCGCTTGTGCCAGGATTTGGGATTGGCGCGATCGCGAACTGGTAATCAAGTTAAAGGCGAGATTAGCAAAGTACAAGCCAACCGCAAATACAATTAACCCCGCCAGAATCTGACCTGCGATAACAATAATCCCGGTGACAATTGTGGTTAAGGCTTCAAACTGCAAGACATTCGTCGCAGCAACCGTAGCAAACAAGAGGATGCCAATGAATGCAATAATACCCACCAGTTCTGACGGTGTGCGAATCGAGGGAGTTGATTCTGGTTGAACCCGCGTTTCCGGTCCAGTTTCTGGAGTGGGTATGCCTAACTCCGAAGGTTCGGCAGGTGGGGGAGTGGGCGCGGGACGACTGGGGCGGGGTTCCGGTATCCCTATCCAACGATAAACATTATTAAAGCCAATGCTGGCGAGAATATTGGTGACTAAATCCTTGACAAACTGACCGATTACATAAGCAATCATCAGAATCAACGCTGCCGTAAAGATTTTGGGTAGAGCATCGAGAATCTGATTTAACATCGCGATCGCAGGCTCTGAGATCGCCTCAATCTGTAAGGCGTTCAGCGCGGCGATGCCGACGGGGATCAAAATTAAGACATAAACCGTCGTGCCAATAATCCAGGACAGTGATTTCCCTCCTGGCGCACTTTGCAGTCCAAATCGCGCTCCGAGTTGATCCGTTCCGGCGGCTGACAACAGATTGGTGACGATGCGCCGCACCACCTGAGCCACTAGCCAACCCGCTGCTGCAATCACAAGGGCTGCCAAGATATCTGGCAAAATTGCCAAAATTTCATTCAGCAACTCTTGCACCGGGCGCAGAGTGCCTTCCAAGCCCAAGGTGCTGAGAATGGAGGGCAGAAATAACAGAAAAATGAACCAGTACAGAGCGTTCCCCATGGTTTCACTCAGGGAGAACTGGTTGGTTTGACGTTGAGTCTCACCTGCTCCGGAACGGGGTGTCTCACTGACTTGTTCACCCAAACGCTCATCCAAACCTAATGCCCGTAATCCTCGGGTTGTGATCATCTTGACCAAGCTTGCCAACAACCAAGCCACCCCCAAGAGAATTGCCGCTGCGAAAATCTTGGGTAAGAAGGTCAGGATTTGGTCGAGAAAATTATTCAGCGGTTGAGAAACAACTTCCAGCCTCAACGTTTGCAGAACCGCTACCACCGTGAAGATGATGATAATCCAGTAAACCGCACCGGCTACCCATTTCTCGATCGGCGGCGCTTCTGCCCCTTGACCACCAGCAAACCACTCGGCAATTTGATTGTCGATACGGGTGCGGTTGAGCAGTCCTTTGGTAATTGACTTAGCAATCAAGGCGACGATCCAACCGACAATCAGGATGAGGATTGCGGCAATTAGATTGGGAACGAAGCTACTCAGATTTTGCCAAATTCCCTGAACACCAGCCTGAGTTTCTTGGATGGGTGCTGGTGTGTCTTGGGCTAAGAGGGGATGCACCCAAGGGGGCACACCTCCGATTGGGATTATTCCTTGCCAAGGTTGATTCATAGTCTTCCTTATCTAATTACTCTCTAACAGTAAACGCAGTCACACATAATCTGTGACTTTCAGGCTACAACTCATCGAGTATTTATAATCCTCTCAATCCATCGATATCTTTGTCTCCATGTTTTTGGGCTAATTCAAGATTTTTCGCCTCCGAGCGTCCTTGCTATCGGTGTCCCACTGATTACGGCGTCACCTCTATCTTTATGGGGAATTTGGTGACAAAAATCAAGCTTATGTTAGTTTTTTACCTCAAATCAGCTTTTTTTGGCGTTCATCAGGGTATAGCATCTCTCTTTGTCAAATAGGTGAGGCAAGTGAAGCCGATCGGAAAACCCGATGCTCTCATCCCTCATCTGGCGTTGCCAAGAGTGTCCTGATCTCCGATTTGCCTCGTCTTCCTCCCTTTTTGCACAATAGAGGAGATTCAATCCGGATTGAGTCAGACACAGCGAGCTGGCGCTGTAGTAATACAAGTCAGATTACCAGCTATCGAGACGCTATTATCGCTTTAAATGTCCAATTCTCAAGTTTTTGAACAATCTATCCCCATAAAAGCCAGTGCCACTACTGTTGAGCGCTGTATCACGGATCTGACGCTGATGCACCGCTGGCTCAATCCAGCCCTGCGTTGCTATCCGGTGGGTGAGTGGAGTACAGATATCGGGAGTCGCAGTCGCTTTGTGATTCAAATTCCTCTAGTCCAACCTACCCTCAACAGCGTCGTTGTGGAACGCGAACCCGGTTTAGTCGTTTGGCAATTCCAAGGATTCTTCCAAGGGCGCGATCGCTGGGAATGTCAACCCACAATTCGAGGTACGAGGCTGCTGAATCGTTTTGAGTTTGAAATTCCCAATCCTCTCGTCAGTTGGGGCTTTGATACCTTTGCCACAAGTTGGACACAGCAGGATATGAAAGCCCAGCTACGCCGCCTGAAACGGGTGGCTGAACAGATGTATCAAGGGACGGATTAATAATTTCAACGAGTATATTAGATTCAGGGCTAACCCGAACGCCATTTGCCACTAATGCATCTCACCCACTATGACAATTCTGCTCACCCTTGGTATTATCGGACTGACTCTGATTTTATTTATCAGCGAATGGTTGCCCGTTGATATTACCGCACTCACCATCATGGTGCTGCTAATTGTGCTGGGATTAGTCACCCCAGAGGAAGGCATATCTGGGTTTAGTAGTTCCGCCACGATTACCGTAATGGCAATGTTTATCCTCAGTGCAGGAATTGCCCGCACGGGTGCGATTCAAGTCGTCAGCGAACTCCTGTTGAAGTGGGGAGGTAAAACCTCCTCGCAGCAGATTTTAGCGTTGGGGGTAATTGCGGGTCCGATTAGTGGTGTAATTAATAATACGGCTGTCTTGGCTGTCTTTCTGCCGATTGTGGAAGATTTATGTCGCCAACAGCGGATTTCTCCCTCCAAGCTTCTCATCCCTTTGTCTTATGCCAGTATTTTAGGGGGAATGATTACCGTAATTGGTACATCCACCAATATTTTGGCGAGTGGTTTGTCGGATAAATTGGGGTACGGTACATTTAGTTTATTTCAATTCACCAAATTAGGACTGCTCACATTCACGATTGGCTTAACCTATTTGGTGTTCATTGCGCCCCGACTCTTACCCAATAAAAAAGTGGCGGGTAGTGATACTCAAGAGTATGGACTTCAAGACTATGTGAGTGAAATTGTGATTCCACCAGGTTCCAGCTTGGTTGGACAAACGTTACGTTCGACTCAAATTCAGCGTAAATTTGATATGGACGTACTGGAGATTATCCGTAACGACACCCGTTTCGCCCAACCTCTGGCTGATAAAATATTGCAGCCTGGAGATATTTTAATTGTCCGGGGTAAACGGGAATGTTTACTGAATATTAAAGTGGAACGGGGGATCGATATTTTACCCGATGTCCAATTTGGCAAGAAACCCATCGAAGAAGATTTAACCTCTGGGGAAGATACGATCGCAGAAGTCTTAATCTTGTCCAACTCGGATCTAGCCGGATCTACCCTTAAAGACTTTCGATTTCGGCAACGCTATAACCTGACGGTATTAGCCATTCGTCGTGGACAAGAATTTGTTCGGGAACGGTTGGGGAAAGTTCCCTTACGGTTTGGGGATTTGCTCTTGGTACAAGGACCTAAACAAAGTTTTGTTGGATTACAAAACAGTCGCGATTTGTTAGTCTTTGAGCAACGAGACATGGAGTCGTTACGGCGAGAAAAAGCTGGAATTGCTGTAGCAATTGGTGTGGGTGTTGTTCTCGTTGCGGCGTTTAACCTATTACCAATTTTGGTTAGTGCCTTGGCGGGAGTGGTTTTAATGGTCGTCACGGGCTGTCTGAAACCCGGGGAAGTGTATAGTGCTGTTCGCTGGGATATTATCTTTCTCTTGGCTGGATTAATTCCGTTGGGAATTGCCATGGAAAATTCGGGAACGACTAAATGGTTAGCCGATAATTTAATTTCCCTAGGCAGTAGTTTTTCACCCTACTGGATGCTGACGTTTTTCTTTCTGATTACGGCATTATTGACTGAGGTGTTATCCAATAACGCTTCGGTGGTTTTACTCTTACCCATTTCAGTGCAAGTGGCTCAGACGTTGGATCTCAATCCCTTTGCCTTTATGTTTGCTGTCACCTTCGCAGCATCAAATAGTTTTATGACACCGATTGGGTATCAAACCAATACGATGGTCTACAGTGCAGGAGGTTATCGGTTTTTGGACTTTTTCCGCGTGGGCGCTCCTTTGAGTCTTTTGATGACTGTTGTTATTCCCCCGTTAATTATTCTGCTGTATGGTTTATGACTATTTGTCATTAGTCTTATGTCATTCGTCCTTTGTCCGCAGGAGGGTGGGTAAGCCCCACTAATGATAATATTAAGTGTCTCTAAGTTTATAAGTGTTGCTCACCCTACTTAAACTCGTTGTATTGAGACGGCTGCTAGATCCGAGTATTACGAAACCCGCCATGACCAAGTAGGATAAGTTGTTGACCCATTAACAATTCACGAAAACATGACAAAAGTACGAATCGGACTGCTATTTGGAGGACGCTCAGGAGAACACGAGGTTTCGATTTGTTCAGCACAAGCGATCGCGAAAGCGTTGAGTACGCCACCGAATACGGAAAAGTATGAGGTTGTACCCTTTTATATTCAAAAAGATGGCATCTGGCAATCCCCAGACATCGCCCAGCAGGTTTTGGCATCGGGAACGCCTCTAGAAGCCAATGGAGACGGAAACCTCTGGCAATTTCCACCTCAGGTGGCTGACGTGGAGGTTTGGTTTCCCATCTTGCACGGACCCAATGGCGAAGATGGCACGATTCAAGGCTTGTTAACGTTAATGCAGGTTCCTTGTGTGGGTTCGGGTGTCTTAGGTTCAGCCATGGCAATGGATAAAATTGCCATGAAACAGGTATTTGATCAAGTGGGACTCGCCCAAGTGAAGTATAAGGGATTGAATCGCGCCCAAGTGTGGTCAAATCCCTGTGTTTTCCCGAAACTGTGTGATCAGATTGAGGAAACCTTGGGATATCCCTGTTTTGTTAAACCTGCTAATTTAGGATCATCAGTAGGTATTGCCAAAGTGCGATCGCGAAGTGAGTTAGAAACGGCGTTAGATAGTGCCGCCAGTTATGATCGCCGGATTATTGTAGAAGCGGGAGTCGTGGCGCGGGAAGTGGAATGTGCGGTTTTAGGGAATGATCATCCTAAAGCATCTGTAGTGGGTGAAATTAGTTATACCAGCGATTTCTACGACTATGAAACTAAGTATACCGAAGGTCGTGCCACGTTATCGATTCCCGCACCGTTACCGGATAGTGTGAGTCGTCAGATTCAGGAGATGGCACTCAAGGCATTTGCGGCGGTGGATGCGGCTGGTTTGTCACGGGTGGATTTCTTTTATGTAGAGGCGACAGGGGAGGTTTTGATTAATGAAGTCAATACCTTACCCGGTTTCACCGCCACCAGTATGTATCCTCAACTGTGGGCAGCCACTGGTGTACCATTCCCTCAATTGGTGGATCAGTTGATTGAATTAGCCAAAGAACGGCAAACCTAAGTAGAGGCTGCTGAATAAGTGTTGTGGTGAGGGGGAGCGGGGGAACACCTCGACTTCGCTCGGTGTGTCAGCTGGGGGAGCTGGGGGAGCTGGGGGAGCAAGGGTACATTTTTCCTGAGCAAGGTGATGCCATACATTTAAAGAATACTACCCGAATTCGTCATTCGTCATTTGTCATTCGTCATTCGTCATTTGTCATTTGTCATTTGTCATTTGTCATTCGTCATTCGTCATTCGTCATTTGTCATTTGTCATTTGGAAACTGTAGGGGCGACCCGCTTGCTCTAATTTTCAACACCAGTCCATTCAATTGGGTCGGGTCGCCCTTTACTTAAGTCCTTGAGTCAGAATGTGTTTCTCAAGAGGAATGGCAATGAAGCAAGCATTTTTGGATCACCAAAATCCTTGATATGCCGTAGGGTGGGCATTGCCCACCAACCTCAAGTCGGTGACATTCTGCTTAAGATTTTCTATGGATTAGACTCAGGAGGGCAAAGCCAGTCTAACAATTCACCCGGAATATCTTCATAGCGTTCTAACACAAAGTCCATCAAGGCAAGATGGCGCAAATCTCTGGGTTGAGGACGGCGATAGTTGCGACCTCTTCTAAACCAGCTTGCGACGGTAGACATGGAACGATCGCAGATAAAGGCAATGGTTTCATGATTCACCTGCCATTTGGCGTAAAATTGTTGCGGCGTCATTCCCAGTTGACAGTAGCCGTAGAGGTCAATTAACGTGAGTTCGCGTTCGGTGATTGGACGGGGACTTCTCATCAGGCGTCCTCCAAGGGTTGACCCTGAGCAAAGCCGAAGGGTTCGAGATCGTCTTCCCAAGCCGTATCAGCTACCGTCCACCGAGAACTGGGGGAACGTTGGTCTAGCCAAATTAGATAGCACCATGTCCAAGCACAGTGGTGGGGCGCAAAGCTGTAAAATCTGCCGATCGCAATCCCCCAGTCTGGTGATTTAAGATTATCTTGGCGATCGCTTGTCCATTTCAGTTTGTCTCCGTCTCCAAAACGAGGGGGTTTGACCTGGGGAAAGTTGGCGGGTAGGTGAATGGATGGGAAAAGAAATCGCCGGAAACTGAAGCTGTGCAGTAAATCAGTGCTACCGTGACGTAGGGCGTTGAGATAAGGTGCGATCGCGTTTCCGTTCAGGTTGGCAGTTAAGTCTCGGATCAGGATAGCGGCGAGGCTTTCCAGTTCGGATGGGGTAAGCTGCATCCCAGCAGCATCAAAGTCAGGCTCAGAGTAGGTTTCCAGGCGAGTGAATAGAGGCGCGATCGCGAAATCCTCTAACGCTTGTTGATAGCCTTGCTGGTAGGTGAGTTCACCAGGGGGACAGTTTGGTTTTAACATGGTAAAAGTCTCCGTTTACGGGGTAGTCACAAGTCGGCAGGAAGCGTCGCAAACTTGATGCTGGCTTGTGATATTTAGGTTTGTTAGCGGTTGGATAAATAGACATATCGCTGCTGGTGGATTATTTCAAGTCGGGATAATGCCTCTGGTGTATAACGTTGGGCTTCAATGCAGATTGATTGCCAGAGGCGATCGAGGGCGTCGAGGTTAGGACAGTAGCGTATAAGCGTGCGACAAGCGGCAATCCACTGTTCAATTTGGCGATAACTGACGAAGTAACCCCCGATTCCTTTGATATGTACCCAAAGAACGTTATGCCATTTTTCCCAGTTAAGGATACGCTCTTGGGGGATGTTCAGGTGTTTGGCGATTTGCCCAAGGGTGATGACGAAGGTTTTGGGGTTGATGCGATGGCGTATGGGTTGCATAGCTTTACTATTGAGGTAGATGCTTTACCGAATTTTTGTGTCAGTAACTATATACAATATATGCGGTAGAGCATCAATATGTAAATACCCTCCTTGAAATTAGTTTGAGTGTTCTAGTCTTCTTCTATGACGTGAAATCCAACTTGTTCTGCAATCAGGCTTAAATATTTAGATGTAGCGAGAGTCGGCTCATAAGCGCTGTTTTCCCACTGACTAACTGTCGCCTGTCGTACACCAAGCTTTTGGGCAAACTCTGCCTGAGTTAAACCCATATAGCGACGTAGTGCCTTGATGAGTTGAGCATTCCATAGCACAGTGTCACCCAGATGCGGAACTTTGGGTTTAGCTGTAGGTTGGCGGAATGTTACCCGTTGTTGCTCGAAATCGACATCCTCAACCCGATATCCGGCTTCCATCCAAGCAGAAGCTTGCAGTGCGCCTTTGCTGCGATTGCTCCACCATGCCCGTTTTTTCCGTGCTGAGTCGGGTAGGGTGTCATTCATGAGTTTCTCGATTTCTGCAAAGGTGAGACTTATTTCAGCTTGATTGCTCTGTTGCAGAAATTCCAGGAGTGGCTGGTACTTGCTATCTGGCTTCATGCTGCAAAACCTCTACGCCCATCAACGTCTGTGGGTTGAGATGCTGGCGAGATTTCTTTCTTGGTGCAGTGGGAAAGGCGCATGAAGCTGTTCTAGGGGACTCTTGACCATCTCTAGGATGCCAGAAAATTTGGGAGTGCGATCGCTCTATCTTGCCAAATTGTCATTAGTAATCGAATCCAGCCTGATCAGCGACTAACATAAGATATTTCGATGTAGCCAGAGTCGGCTCATAAGCGCTGTTTTCCCACTGGCTAACGGTTTGCTGATACACACCAAGCTTTTGAGCAAATTCTGCCTGTGTCAAACCCGTATGGCGACGTAGTGCCTTGATGAGTTGAGCATTCCATAGCACAGTGTCACCCAGATGCGGAACTTTGGGTTTAGCCGTAGGTTGGCGGAATGTCACCCGTTGTTGCTCAAAATCCACATCTTCAACCCGATATCCGGCTTCCATCCAAGCAGAAGCTTGCAGTGCGCCTTTACTGCGATTGCTCCACCATGCCCGTTTTTTCCGTGCTGAGTCGGGTAAGGTGTCATTCATGATTTCCTCAATTTCTGCAAAGGTGAGAATGACTTCATCTTGATTACTCTCTTGCAGAAATGCCCAGAGTGGCTGGTACTTGCTATCTGGCTTCATGGGGCAAAACCTCTACGCCAATCAACGTCTGTGGGTTGAGATGCTGGTGGGGTTTCTGGATTAGTGCAGTTGGAAAGAGGCATGAAGCTGTTCTAGGGGACAGGTAATCATCTCTAGGATGCCAGAAAATTTGGGAGTGCGATCGCTCTATCTTGCCAAATTGCCATTAGTAATCGAATCCAGCCTGATCAGCGACTCACAGAAGAGGTGAATGTAGGGGCGCAAGGCTTGCGCCCTCACCCCCCCTATCTATCCTGATGAGAAACGCTATAATCGCTGTCGCAGTTGTTCTATAAAGCTCCGTTTCAAACCAAATTGCGCGTTAGCCATGCCTTCAATTAGGGTATTGAGTTCTTCTGGCGTTGGCTGCTTCGTTTGCACCCAAGCCTCAAGAATATCTGGCAAAGTCAGATGGGGAATTTTCAACTCTTTGGCTACTTCACAAGCTTTATCATCCGACGAAAGAAATACTGCTTGCACTTGGTAACGCTGGGCTAGCACCAAGCAAGCCACCTCACCTTTGCCTAACTGTGGATAGTTTATCTGAAGCATCTCTCGCTTGTAGAGTTCTTCCACCGTCAAAATTTCAACCACAAGGCTTCCTTGATCAAAATGATGATTAAGCTGCTCTGCATTTTTGAGCCAAGTTTGGAAACGCCGAGATTCTGTTGGCGGGAGTTGTTGTATCTGACGCTGAGCGTATCGCAGTCCCCTCGCTAGTTCACTTAACTCCTCATCGTTGACTTTTAGAGGAAGATTATCCTCATCACGGTTATAAACTTCAGTGGGAAACCGCCCACAGGAGACATTGATAGCGTCCAGCAGAATTTCTATTCCTTGGGGGTGGGCAAAACTCATCACCCGCAGGACTACGGTATCTATAATAATTTGTGTCATAATAATAACTGTTAACTAAAATAAATATAAAATATTATATTAACATTCTGTTAATGTAATAATCAGCATCAGCCTCTTTCAGGCTAATTCAGATGAACATGAATTACGAAATTTTAGGTCAGCGCCTGCGGCTAGCGCGTGAGCGTTCTCGAATAAGTCAAACCGAAGCCGCTCAAGTTATAGATGTCACGGCGGCGGCTCTAAACCAGTATGAGAGCGGGAAGCGTCGGGTGGATGCTCTTACCTTAGAACGTCTATCTCGGCTTTACGGAGTACCACTGCGATCGCTGTTTGGCGAAGAAACTGTTCAATCCGACTGGGAAGAAGCGTTACGGCTTAATTCTGAAACTATTTCTGCTTCCAGTAAGGCGGGAATTGCCCATTTGATTGAAAAAATTTATGCCCTAGAGGAACTCTACACTCAGACTGACACTCCTTTTCCTGGCGTTTCTCACCCACCTTTTGCTCCTCTTGCCAATCGCCTCTTACCGGAAACTGAGACGGCGGTGTTAGCGGCTCAAAAGGCTCGATATCACTACAACTTGGGAATGGCTCCTCTCGTTAATTTACGAAGCTTCTTAGAGGCTCAAGAATTAATGATATTTATCATTCCCTTTGGTAAGGAACAAAATGCTATATCTGGGCTATTTTCGTCTCATCCTAAACTGGGGAATATTATTGCTATTAACCAAACCCAGACTGATACTCGTCTCTCTTTTAGCTTGGCTCATGGATTAGCTCATTGTCTCTATCAACATGACCAACCTGCTATTCTTTGTCACCATGGAGTTACTAATCCATTGGAATGTTTTGCTGAAAATTTTTCTGCCTATTTTCTGATTCCTTCCGCAGCATTGCAGGAACGTTTACATAATTTGGGCATCAAACGGGTTAGGCATCCGGCGGAAGTTGTGCATTTAGCTCACTACTTCGGTGTTAGCTATGAAGAAATGTTAATTCGATTGGATTTGGAACATCAACTCGCAGGTTCTCAGGAAGACTTTAAGCAGATTCAGCCCACACGTTTATCTCAAAATTTGGGTTATAGTTCTTCGTTTGAGGAGAGTGGAGAGGGTTTTCTTCCTGTAGAAAAACGTTTACCTAGAATTTTCCGAGAACTTGCCTATCGTGCTGTTCTAATGGAAAAGTTATCCCTGCGACGGGTAGCGGAAATGTTGGGTATTAGCGATATTGAATTGGAGGATCGGCTGTTTATGACTGAGCAAACACTTGAAGAAATTGCCAGTTAATCAACGAGTGTGTATGGAGTGCGATCGCTTCTCATACATACCGAGTTTCCTTATTACCCAGATAGAGTGACGGCGTAAGTTAACTAAGAGTGTAAGTCAAATCTCAAACTCAGCGACAGACTAACTTGGCTTCGATGTCGTGATGTTGTTATGCCGAGTAAATTACTGAAATTAATTATCCTCTCTATTTATTGGACAATTTTCCAAGAGTATTGTTGATTGATTTGAGTATATTTGAAATTAGGATTTGATTAACTATTTTTTATTCCTAGCTTTATGCATAGAATTTTTAATAGAGCGTTCTAGAGTATAAATTTCATCATGATACCGATTTTCACTCCGAAAATCAGCGTACCTGTAGTCTTTTAACAGTAAAGGAATATCACATTCTTTGTATAGGATTGGCAGTATTTTAAATTCTCCTGCTAATCGTAATGCATACGCTGCTCTGAGTTCTTCTTTAACCCAAGGTCTTGAAATAGACTCATTAGATAAGATGATCGCGAATGAATAAGAATTTGCCAAGCCATCTTGAATTTTATCTGAGAGAGAATCGCCAACATCAATTTCGTTTTCATCAACCCAGATATAGAGACCTCGCAATTCAAGATCTTTAGCCAACCTCCTTGCAAAAGGTTTATCACCCGTGAAATGGCTAATAAAACAGTCATACTGTTTATCACGAGTTATGTCCATTATTTTTCTCCTAGGTATAGTCAGATCCCAAAATGTATATCCACTCATTTCGTAGGGAAGCAGGTTATCAATTAATTGTTCAACTTCTCCCCTGAAAATATAAGTTCCTGTTCGACACCAATAGATACAATTATCAATACCATTATCATTAGCAATACAATTAACTACCTTATTGCAGGAGCTGATAAGAGAAATTAAATGCAATACAAATTCTGCTTCATAAGAAGTAAATCCTGTTAAAATTAAATCTCTATTTTTAAGCATATCTGCAATGTTAATCAACTGAATTTGATTGTGATGATCCTTACTGATCGGTTCATAAATTCCGTACCAGGGATGAGGTTGATTCAGGTTGCAGAATGAGAAAAATATATTTGGTTGATCTGGGTTAGTTTGCTTCCATGCTCCAATAGTCTGATTGTTCCAATCATGAATTATTGGATTTTTGCCCAACTGAACAAGAGCTTTATATAGAGACCTGTCAAAGGTTGTGTCTATAAAATTTGAGATAGGTAGTGATGCAATTTTATAGTGAACCTGACAAGGCTCTGCTGTGGATAATCTTTCTTTTACAAGTTGGATTAAATAATCTCTATTTACATTTTCTTCAGCTTTTTTAACTATATCATTCCATCTTTGAAAGTATTGAGCTGGCTCCTGGACTTCAAAATCTAGAGCGAAGTGACTAACTATATATTCTGCAAGCTTTGGAATAGAAAATATTTCTTCTGATAGTGAACTGCCCACTGCAATTGCTACTTGATTTCCACGAGACTTTATTTTTAGCCTTGGTACGATTGGATCATTCATAATGCCCTAGCTAGATTTGTTATTTTTTTTACTTATTAATCATTGTACCTATCAGCACAATTCTAGATAAAACTCAACCCTAAAAAAATGAATAATTGTTCTGTTCTTTCTTGATTGCAATTCCATAACGCACTACTCTATTTATTCTACCCCATATCTATCTTACTTTATATCATCAGCAATAATCAAATCAATCATCTGATTCCGATTCTTCCGATAAACCCGAAAATCGCTATCTAGGGTTAACACACAACTCCCTTTGATTAACTCACTCATCATGACCAAACACCCGTCAGCTAACGACATTGGAACATTCTGATCCTGATTCATCAACTCTCTAACTCTTCCTATTTCATCACTAAGTTGATGAGGGCTTTTAAATGGTATCATGGTAGATATCTTTAGCTGGCATAGAAAGAACTGACTGTTAACCATCCAAAACTACCTGTAAATCCAGTACAAATCCAGGTAAAATATCTTCGCCTGATAAGCTATTCGGTGACTCTAAAACCTCAACCTCCCGATTCCTTCTATAAATCTCAACCCGTTTATTCTTCGCATCAATCAACCACCCCAAACGCACCCCATTGTCTAAATATTCCTGCATCTTTTTGCGTAAAGGTTCCATATTGTCACTCTTAGAACGCAATTCGATCACGAAATCTGGACACAGTGGCGGAAATGATTCCTGTTGTTCTGGCGTCAATGTATCCCATCGTTCTTGACTCACCCAAGACGCATCCGGAGAACGATCTGCACCATTAGGAAGCCGAAACGCTGTCGAAGAATCAAAAGCAACACCTAAACCAGCCTGACGGTTCCATGCTTGAAGCTGAAACGCGATATCAATATTCCGTTTTCCGGTAATTCCCCCAGTGGGTGGCATAATAATTAATTCTCCGATCGCTGTTCGTTCAAGTCGCACGTCGCGATTAGCCGCAGCGAGTTCCTCAAACTGCTCTTGAGTAACTTTTAGGGTGTGTGGGATAATAATTGGAATCATTGTTCGTCACAACTCAAAATTGCGATCGCCTGTTTTTCTGCCTGTGGGCGCACGTCTGTGCGCCCCTACAGGGTTAACCCTTGAATTTATGGCTGACAAATTGACTACCAATGCCGCAACCAATGGCAAGCACCACGACAATAATTTGACTAGCAAGATAGTGATGATGGTGAGGATGATCCTCCTGAATCTGGCTGATCGCCTCGACATCAATGCCGCGATCGCTCACCGGAATCACTAACATATCCCAATGACTATCCTCACCAATCTCCACTTCCCACTCTCCACTGACGGAGTAGTCAGGTTCAAAGACAAACATCCCTTGTTCGTTTGTCCTTCCTTCCATCGGCGCATAGTCTGAACCCGCAGGAGGATGGACAATCACAGGCGCATCTTTAAACGCTTCTCCTGTGCTGAACAGCGATTGAAGTTCCAGGGACTTAATGTTTAAGTTATAGTTTGTTTCTACACCATGGGCGAACGCTTCTGTAGGAAAGCCCAAAAGACTGACAAGTACCAGTAGGACAACAAAGAACTGTTTTACTTTCATTTGATATCTCTGAAAAGGTTGTGATTGATTTTGCCTCATAACGAGGTAGTGACTGAAACAACAGTTATACCAAAGCCAATGACCATGATCACGATCGCACTCAAAATAGATAACTTCTGCAACACTTGATCCGTTTGTGGCAATCGCTCCAGCCACTGGCGAGCATAAATGGCGACGACACCCAAAATAACTAACACTGATGCTAACCCCAGACTAAACCCGCCCACCAAAAACAGCCCATAGCTGATTTGGTGCAGAGCCACGGCACTCAATAACATCACCAATGCAGAAGGACAAGGAATTAATCCCCCCGCCATCCCTAATTTAACCAGGGATGAAAGGCTAGTGGGTGAGTGTGCATGAGCGTGTGAATGGCAATGGGAATCGGAATGCAGCCGCTTCCTCAGCAGGCTCAATCCGACGATACCAATCGTTAACCCGCTCACGAAACTCAGCACCGGATAGGATTGTTCAGGCAAAACGTATTGAGACGCAAACAGCGCGATCGCACCCAAGAGAAAAATACTCAGCGTATGAGTAAAGGTTATCGTTAATCCGAGTAAAACAGCCTGTTGTGGTGTGCCTTGAGAGCCAATAAAATAGGCACTAACAAGGGTTTTACCATGTCCAGGGGACAGTGCATGAACCGCACCGAATCCAAACGCTATCGCAATCCCGATTAAAACCGTGCTTAACGTGGGTTCAGAGGCAATCAGGTTCGGCACAGAGGATGTGTGACTCAAGTGAGCTAAAATACACGCTTGTGACATGGGAAAACTGGGTGGGTAAGTTAGGCGATTATATCAAAACGTTACACCCGGTTCACATCAAGTAGGGGCTTGGTAACCAAGCCCCTACTAGTGTTGTACAAAAAAAATGGGCAGTACTGGATTCGAACCAGTGACATCCTGCTTGTAAGGCAGGCGCTCTACCGCTGAGCTAACCGCCCGTGTATGTAACATACTTACTTAGGTTAACACGAAATTACCAAAAATATGCCCTCTGGTCAAATACACGATCGCATTACCTTATGGAGTCTCCCCCTTATAACCGCTGCAACCCGCATCATGACTAGGAATGGGGACTTAACCCTGATCGTATCTGGAGGCTTTTTTTTTAGTGGACTCATGTTCAGTCCCGACTTAGATCTCTACTCACGCCCCTTTAAACGCTGGGGGTGGCTGCGCTGGATTTGGCTACCCTACCAAAAGGTAATGCGCCACCGCTCTATTTTTTCCCACGGCTTTATCCTGGGGACGACAATTCGTATCCTTTATCTGGGGAGTTGGATCATCGCCCTAGCGGGAATCGGATTCGTGATTCTATACTTATTCCAGGCTGTACCCTGGACTGGGGAAGAGTTGAAACACCACATCACGCGATCGCTCCTCGATTATCAAGCCCACTGGATTGCCTTATTTATCGGCTTAGAACTCGGCGCTATCATCCACTCCATCAGTGATTGGACGAGTTCCACCTACAAGCGCTACCAGCGTCGCCAGCAAAAGCCGCGCCGTAAATCCACCAAACGTAAGCGAACCTCACGTCGATAAACTTGAGGCTCGGTTCAGGGGAGCTGAGGAGGCTGGGGAAGCTGGGGGAGCTAGGGTACATTTTTCCTGAGTAAGGTGATGCCATCTAGACGAAATCCTTGCCGTAGTGCGTTTAGCGAAGCCATGCCGCAGGCTTTGCATCTTGCTCGCTACCCATTCCAATTTAAATGCGTGACAGCTTATCTCAGTTAAAAACAGCTTATCTCAGTTAAAACGTGGATAGTATCCCAAGGACTTGCCAGCACTTTAGGTTGCGCTTCTTCTACAAGACTTACCCGGTAACTTCAGATTATCATCCTACTGAGTGATGTAATTTACAGTAAATCCTAGATATAAAAAAATGAATCGTCCATGTTTTTACTGATATTGGTAACTCGGTACCTGGACATAAATTCTGTAGGCTGTACTAAGAAATATTAACAAACCTCAAACCCTTACTGTTCCCTGTTCCCTGTTCCCTGTGACACACCGAGCGTGTTACTGAGCGAAGCCGAAGTAAGCCGAGCGAAGCCGAGGTGTTCCCTGTTCCCTAATCGCAACTATTAACTTTAACTTTGTCTGACTATTTTATCACTACTATGACCTTAGAAAACAAAATTGCTCAACTGTTTCAGATGGATGACGCTACATGGACACGCCATGCTAATCCCTGGAGTGTCTGGACGCGCAACACGGTTTTACCTTTGCTAATCTTAGCCATCTGGAGTCGAATTTGGCTGGGTTGGTGGTCTTTGCTTTTGGTTGCAGTGGCATTACTTTGGAATTGGGTAAACCCACGCCTATTTACCCAACCGGAAACAACTGATAATTGGGCATCTAAAGCCGTTTTTGGCGAACGGGTTTGGATGAATCGAGATAAAATCCCCGTCCCCGCCCGACATCAAATGATGCCCAATATCCTCACTACAGTAGCAGCAATTGGTACAGGATTTGTGGTTTGGGGCGTCATTGAACTTGACATTTGGATCACTCTGTTTGGTGCCGCGCTAATCTATGCCGGAAAGCTGTGGTTTCTAGACCGCATGGTATGGCTGTATGAAGATATGAAGGACAGTAATCCTGAATATCAAAGCTGGCTGTATTCGCAGAAGTAAGTTTAAGTTGATCAATGCTGATAACTCTCAATCGGTTCAAACGTTTTATCCTGATTCTAAGTGCTTGCCTGATTGCCACAGGATGTAACTCCCAAGACCCTAATTCTGAACAATTGACACCTGATCCCGTTCAGGAATCTACAGAAGAAACTCGTGAAAATATTTCCTTTGCCGATCCCAACCTAGAAGCAGCGATTCGCCGTGCGATCGATGTTCCTCAACCCCAACCCCTAACTCGTCAACACCTGGCTCAAATTACCGATTTCGGTGCAACAGAGGAAAATATCTCTCGGCTGGATGGGATTGAAAATTTAACGAATTTGAAGCAGCTAATTTTACAAGAAAATCAAATTAAGGATGTCACCCCTCTAGCCGGACTCAATAATCTGGAACGGCTGTATTTGAGAGATAATCAAGTTAAGGATGTCACCCCTCTTACAGCCCTGACTAATTTACGGTTTTTAGGGTTGGGAAATAACCAAATCAGCGATATAACGCCGCTGACCAAACTAAAAAATTTAGATACGCTATTTTTGAGGGCTAACCGCATCAGTGATCGTGATCTAATGAGTCTAACAGAACTTAATAACTTGAAGTCTCTAAAATTAGACAGGAATCAACTTACTGATATATCACCCTTGGCTGAACTCACTAATCTGGAAATCTTAGCGTTGAAAGAGAATCAAATTCTAGACATAACGCCTCTGGCAGAATTAACAAATTTGACTTGGCTGTATTTGGATAATAATACCATTGTCAATGTGAGTCCTTTAGCCAACTTAACTCAATTGGAACTTCTGACATTGGGGGGTAACTCAATTGAAGATTTTGAACCTGTAAACAATCTCCCTAATTTATCGCAGTGTTTGGGTTGTCAAGTGTCTGCTCAAGATATTTAACCTTAGCTATACCGTCAATTAACCCAGCCTTAAATCGATGACGCTTGGGCTTGCTGAATGCGTTCTGCCCAAAAATCATTTTGGTCTAACGTTAGGACAATTTTCTGGTAGGGTTCATCTTGTAGTGCTAGTACCAAATAATTGCGATCGCGAGTCACATACCAAAATTCTTTTCCCCTAGAACTATAGTAGGTTCCCGCCTTAATTACTCCCGGTAACGCTGTACCGGGGGCGCGAATTTCTGTCCAACTGCTTGGAGGTTCATCGGTGGTAACACTGATAATATGGTTGAGAGGAATTTCCCACAGTTTATCCAAGGTAAACGCCCAAAGTTGCTCATACCATTCCAGTTCGATGCGGAGTTTTTGATCAAAAATAGTTAGATTCATAATTACCCGATGAAACGGCTGGGCAGATTTTCCCTTCAGCTTAACCGAGATTTCTGCATCCTCGAAACATCCATCCACTCACCCCGACACCCGACATCCTCATCGATTGGCACAAATCGACAATCTCGTTAAGAATAGTTAAGTGGTTGTTGAATAGCTCCTGATGTCCAATTCCCCAGACGCTGCCCAAACCTCCCCTCAAGCCTCGGTATTAGCTGCCCTACAACAGCTAATCGATGTGGTTGCCCAGTTGCGATCGCCTGATGGGGGTTGTCCTTGGGATCTTGCCCAAACGCCGGAGACGTTAACGCCTTATGTGATTGAAGAAGCTTATGAAGTGGTAGATGCGATTCGCTGTGGCAATCCCCAAGCCATTGCCGAAGAATTGGGCGATTTACTGCTTCAAGTGGTATTACAAGCCCAAATAGCCGCCGAAGTCGGTCACTTTACCCTAAAAGAAGTGGCGGATGGAATTACCGAAAAACTAATCCGTCGTCATCCTCACGTCTTTGGTGATGTCAATGTGCAAGACGCCGAAGAAGTCCATTACAATTGGGAGCAAATCAAAGCTGCCGAAAAAGGAGAAACCCCAGCCGAGGCACAACGGTTGAGTCGCAAACTCCAGGGATACGCCCGGAAACTCCCCCCCTTAATGGCAGGGATGAAAATGTCTCAGAAAGCCGCCGCTGCTGGATTTGAATGGAATGATGTGGATGGGGTTTGGGCAAAATTCGCCGAAGAATTAGCGGAATTCCATCAGGCAATTGCCCAGGAAGGGAAAGAGGAGCAGCAGGCAGAACTGGGTGACTTATTGTTTACACTAATTAATGTCGCCCGTTGGTATGATCTTGACCCAGCCACAGCGCTGCAAGACACCAACCAACGGTTTATCCAGCGTCTGTCGGGTATGGAAGCGATCGCGACTCGCTCGTTGTCTGAGTATAGCCTGGATGAATTAGAACAGCTTTGGCAGCAAGCGAAAGCCGCATTGAAGCAGTCGCAGAGGAGAGAGTAGTACAAGAAGGCAGAAGTCCGAAGGCAGTGGTTCGACAGGCTCACCAACCGGGCAGAAGGCTATAAGGAACATAAGGTAGCTGCTTTCAGGGAGCTTGTTAACTGGTCAGTTATTTCTGCCGCGCTGCAGTAGTAGAGACTCCTCCAGTGGAACTATGGCGAGCTGGGGAACCCGAAAATTTTGGCTTGCGATCGCGCTTTTGGTTGAGGTGTTGCCAATTCGCTCACCCGAAAGATGTCTACCATGGACTACCAATCATCGTAAACGCTGACCAAAAATAGGGATGAGATAAGTCTTTATCCCCAATCTCTGCTAATTCTGGCGGTAGCGTAATACTCTCCCCACTCCCCAATAATTTCCCATCTTCTAACCGCACCTCTCCCCGAATCATCGCCAGTTGCGCTTGTCGCAGCGCTTCGGATTTAATCGGCGCTGTCTCTAACTGACGGTAAAATTCGGTCATTAATCCCAATGTGGCTTCATCGCTGACATACCAGAGACTTCCCAGCGCCGATTTCACCCCGGCTTGTACCGCTAACCCGGCAAAGCCTAATTCGGCTTCTTCATCCCCCACGGCGGTGCGACAAGCACTTAGGACTAATAATTCTACTGTGGGTTCATACAACTTTAACTCACGCAGTTGATCAAGGCGTAGTTTAGTATCCCATAACTGAATATAAGAGTTTTCCGGGCGTCCCGATTTAAATTCGCCATGAGTGGCTAAGTGGACAATCCCAAAGGGTTGTAATTGACGTTGGGTTTTTAGGTTTTCCAGGGTAAACTCTTGGTTAAGAAAGGATTCTCCTTGCCATAGTTCTTGGGTAATCGCGGCTAATTCTACCGGGACAGCTTTTAAGGGGTTGGCGTCGGTAAATTCAGAGGCTCCCATTGCTAAAACTTGGAAGTCATTAATATCACGATAGCGAGTATCGGTTAAGCTGATACTGGGCATTAAACCTGCACTGTATTTTTCAATCAGGAATTGTTCGCCATCGTGGAGAGCCAGCAAGGGAATGGAACGCAATCCTCCATCCATAATAAAGCTGAGATTCTGAATTCCTTGGGTTTGTAACTCGTCTTCAATTGGGGCAATTATCCACTGATAGAGTTGTTGGGCTGGGGCTAAATAACTATCAGTATTGCGGGTAATTGGATTAGTAATCGCACGGCGTAATTTCTGGGCTTGTGCCAGAACAGTAGCGCGAGTTGCGCCGGGAATGGGCATAAAAATCGGTTCCCCAGTGGGTGTAACTACAACCAGTTGGAGTAGGTCATTATCTTGGGGTATGGGATTAGTTAAAGAACCGGAGTTTGGCGTAATTCGGGTGGGGTAAAAGACCGTATAAACCAGGGCGGGTTTTTGACCTGTGGCTGACTCAATATTGCTCAAGGTTATCCGAATTTGACCTAGTGTGTTAACCGAAGGATTGAAGATTCCTAGATATTTCTCAAATTCACGGGTAAATAATTCTTCTAAGGGGAAACCTCTGTTTTCAAGTGTAACTGTTAAGGATGAGGGGGGATCAGCGTCTGGTAATAGTTCTTGTAAGAATTGGGCGAAGTCTTGAGAGGTGATAATCGAAATAGCGCCTTGGGTATAGGAACCCGGAAAAACTCTTAGAGAGAAAATTGAGTTGTCTGAACCTGTGGTAAGGGTTCCAGCCGTGCCGTTTATTAGCGCATCTCCAACATAGAAAAATGTTTCTCTGGCTCCACCATCATGGCGAATCGTTATTGATCCGTCGCCAGCGCCACCCGCCGTTGAAATGCTGGCAGTTATACCATTTTGGTCTGTAAATGTGCCAGTGGCGCGGAAGAATTGTTCTGTCGTAATATCAACGGTTCCACCTGTACCATCTGTACCGCCTTGAGCGTTAATCGATACTACTTCAATCTCATTTTCTGGGTCGAGGTTGACATTTCCGCCATTACCTGATAGAGAACTGGTATCTATTTTTCCAGTAATGATGCGATCGCGTGCTGTAATGGTAACGTCTCCACCATCAGTTTCTCCCGTCGCGATTAAGTCACCGCTTTCCACTGCACCTATTTGACTCGTAACAGTAATAGTCCCATTCGTTGAGGTAACGTTAGCGATATCAATGTCATTATTGGCAAAAAGATTCACTACATTGCCAGATACGTCATCAGTGCTAATCTGATTCCCGGCGGTTAGCTGTAAGCTGTTCGGCATTTAAATAGGGTATAATCAAAATAGAAAATCCGAAAAACGAAAAAATATGCCAGCCAAAAATTATTTAAAACCAGAGCAGAAAGAAAAATTACAAATTGCCCTAAAAACCGAGAATAACGCAGATAT